>DAINAU010000063.1:0-22994 GCA_036733285.1 bacterium | reverse complement strand
AAAAGGTAAAACCGTTAGCAAGTTTTTTATATTTTTAATTGGACACTAGTGAAAATTTCTATTAAAGACACGGGCAAAGGAATTCCCGGCGATCGTCTTGAAAAAATCTGGGAAATGTTCGAACTTGCCGAAAATATTTTTCATCATCATAACGGGATTGGATTGGGGCTGCCGATTGCCAAAAAAATAATCGAGGATCATTCCGGCAAAATCACGGTTGAAAGCAAGGAAAATATTGGAAGCGAGTTCAGCATATTTCTGCCTGTAATTAATGTTATTTAAAAACCGGAGATTATTGCTATGAAAACTGTTTTAATAGTCGACGACGAAACAAACATTCGAAATTCGCTTCTGCGGATTCTTGAGCATAATGAAATTCTTTTTTTAGAAGCGTCAAACGGTTTGAACGCTTTTGAAAAATGCGTGAACAACAAAATCGACGCGATAATACTTGACTACAGAATGCCTTTTGTCGACGGAATTGAATTTTTAAAATGGATTCACAAATCATTCGAAAACATTAAAGTGGTTATTTTATCAGGTTACTTGTCTGAGACGCAGATAAAAGAACTTTCGTCTTACAACGAATTGTGGTCGAAAATTTTTAAAAAACCATGCGACGAAAACGATTTAAAAAAAACAATTTTTGAAATCCTCGAATTGTCTTAAACTTAAGCCGAATTTCAAATCATTTCCCTGATTATTGTAAAAACTGCAAGAACCATAAATGTCTAAGCCGAATTTCATCGGAAAAGTATCGGCTGACGATATAAATTCGTTAAAATACGCGATTCTTATCGAACCTAAAACAGCGTAAAATTTTGGTTTTTCGGGATTAATGATTTTTTATAATTTCCTTTTGATTTTTGCCGGGGATTTTTGTCTTTTTTTTCTGAATTTTTAGAGTTGTTTCTTTTTATAAAATTTTATTTTTTTAATTTTTTATAATTTTTTTATTTGGTTTCGACTTTTGCTGCCGGCTTTTTTTTACCTAAAGCATTATTTTTATCGGACTTTTATTTTACTCGTCGATTTTGGGCATTACAAAAAAATAAAAATTTTAATTGACAATTTTTTTTAAATAAATAAAATTTTATATATGAATTTAAATAGATTTATGAAAGTTTGGAATCTTATTATATATGTAGCGTTGTTTGTAACGTTATATTTTATATTTGCGTTTTATTCGGCTATCGAGCCTTCCGAAGTGAACCGCATTGATAATATTCAGGCGATAATCACAATACTATTTATTATTGATATAATAATAAGAATAAAAATCTATAAGTTTGAATATATAAAAAGTTTTGATATGCTGATAGATATTTTATCCTGTCTTGACATTTTCGGACCAATAATGAAAACATTCAGGATATTCAGATTTGCAAGAATAATGCGGATTTTGAAATTATTCAGGATATTCAGACTGCTTAAGATACCGCAAATATTTGAATACAGCGACGGCGCGACAAAAAAATTATTTACCGCGATAGGATTTGTCAGCTTGTTGTTTTTTTTAATTTTTGGAATTCTGATGAGCGGTATGGTCCAAAAAGAAATCGGCGAATCCCAAATAAAAAAATACGATTCCTATTTAAAAAACGTTGTTTTATACGCCACTGAAAACGAAAAAATAAATATGGATAAATTTTTAGGAGCTATAACTCTCCAAAAGAATATAGTTTCGTTCGATATTGTTGAAGATAATTTCAGAGTTCATTATAATTTTTTAAAATTAAAAGAAAATGAACTTAACGAATATTTGAATAGTAAATATTTTCCCGAAGACGTGATAGAAGTGGAATCAAACGGAATCAAATTAAAATTAGTAATAAAAAACTTAATGTTCACGGCGAAAAAAATTGAATACTATTCATTGTTTGCCGCTATGATATTTTATGTTTTTTTATTTTCCGCTTTTATGATATACGCTCGTTCAAAAGGTAATCAAAATGGGTAGGAATAATAAAGTAAAAATTATTTTTCAAATAGTAATATTTATTTTAATCGTGGGTTTTATAGCTTCGACCTTTATTTCAATGGACGATTCCATAGACAACGCCGAAACTCAAATCGAAAAATTAACCGAAACATCCGACGTCAATGATTTAAAAGAAATAAAAAAAATAAAAGAAACCCTCGCAAAAGATTATACGACTCAGGAATTGCAGCAAAAATTCAGCGAATTGCAGTAAATTCATTTCACCAAACAAATAATTTGTAATTATAAATATTTCAAACGGAAAAATGAAAATTAAAAGCGCCGCGTTGAAATTTGTTATTATTGCATTTTCATTTTTTATATTTTTCTTCGCGTTAGTCGCAATATGTTTTATATCATTGACTTCCGAAAAAATAAAATTAGCGTCAAAACCCCCGTCGTTTATAGTATGCGATAAAAACAGCATTCCGATATTCATTTACTCAAAAAATGAAAACGAGATGGGATACTGGAAATTAAAAGATGAAATTCCGGAACGTTTAAAAAAAACGATTCTTGCGGCGGAAGACAAAAGGTTTTACGGACATTTTGGAATTGATTTTCTTGCGGTATTCAGAGCAGTCTGTTCAAATATGAATTCGAGAAAAATTATTTCCGGAGCTTCGACTATACCAATGCAGGTCGCGCGAATGCAGAATTCTTCAAGAAGAAATTTTTTCAACAAAACTCTGGAAGCGATTACTGCGGCGGGATTAATAATTAAATTCGGAAGAGAAAAAATACTGAAACAATATTTGACCATGTCTCCGTTCGGCGCGAGAATATACGGAGCCGGTTTTGCTTCGGCTTTATATTTTAATAAACCTATAGAAGATTTGACGTTTGCGGAATCCGCTATATTAGCGGCTATTCCCAAATCTCCGGCTAAATATAATCTATATTCAAATAAGGGAGTTCGCCGGACTATTGAACGCGCAAAAAAAATTCTTAAAGCTCTAAACAAGAACGGCGAAATCTCAAAAGAAGAATATCTTATTGCCATAAATGATTTAAATGATTTTATCAAACCGCCGGCGTTTTCAAGAAACGTTTTGATGATTCATCCGATTCTTGAGATGAAAAAAAAACTCGACGAGAATTACGAAACGATTCTAAAACAAATAGAATCCGGCAAAAAAGTTAAATACGTAATTAATTCAAGCGTTGATATGGATTTGCAAAAAGAGATTGATTATATAGTTAAAACAGAGATTGAGAAATTCAGAAAAGCCGGAGCGGAAAATTGTTCTCTGATTATCGCCGATAAAGAAACCGGCGGAATCAGAGTTTATATAGGTTCAGCCGATTATTTCGATGAATTTTATTCCGGTTCTATAAATTACAATTCCGTTTATCATTCTCCGGGAAGCGCGTTAAAACCTTTTGTCTACGCGGCAGGAATAAAAGAAAAAAATTATTCTGGCGCGACTCAACTTACAGACGTCGGTCTTATTCTTTCGCTGAAAAACGGAATATACGCTCCGCAGAATTACAACCGAAATTTTTTAGGACCTATTACATACAGGTTTGCGCTTGGAAACAGCCGGAATATTCCGGCGATAGAAGTAATAAACGACATTGGACTTGATAAGATAGCGGAATATTTATATGATTTTGGAGTTATAGACAATCCCGAACGCGTAAAAAACAGCGGATTAAGTTTGGCGGTAGGCGGACTGTATGTTCCGCTTGAAAAATTATTGAACGCATATGGAATTTTAGCGTCGGATGGCTTGGACTTTAAATCCTCGTTTTTTGACGGATATTTTGATAAACCGCGCCGGCGTATTATTGATGAAGATATCGCGAGACAGATAACTTCTTTTTTATCAGACCCGCTTGCAAGACTTCCGACGTTTGAGCGTCTTGGAAACCTTGAATACAATTTTCCCGCGGCGGTTAAAACCGGAACGTCAAACGGTTATAGAGACGCGCTGGTTTCGGCATATACAAATAAATATGTCATATGCGCGTGGATAGGAACTAAAAACAATACTCCGATGAATAGACTTACCGGAGAAAACTCCGCGGCATTTTTATTAAGTAAAATAATGCCTTTGCTTCATAAAGAAGATTATTATTCTTTAAATATCGGTTCGTTTCCGGAACCGTCCAATATGATAAAAAAGAAAGTCTGTTTGCTGTCCGGAAAACTCGCTTGTCCGGATTGTCAGTCGGTTGCCTGCGAATGGTTTAATAAAAATAACATTCCCAAAGGAATATGCGATATTCATAAAAAAATCGAACTGGATATACGGACTGATATGCCTGCGGAAAAAGACTGTCCCGAACAGTTCAGAATAACAAAAAATTATATTGTTTTTCCGGAACGTTTTGCCGACTGGGCTAAATCGTCCGGATACGCGTTATTGCCTGATAAATATAAAAACGAAAATTTTCAGGAAAATGTCAGCCGGTATATTTTTCAAAAAAACAATATAACTATAAACGAACCCGCTAATCAAACCAAAATTTTTATAGATTATGACACGCCTGAAGAATTCAGAACTCTCGCTCTTAAAACAACCGTCGCTCCGTCGCCTTCGGAGATAGTCTGGTATGTCGACAATAAACCCTATTGCTCAGCCAAATATCCATATTCTACCCGCTGGAAACTTTCAAAGGGTTCGCATTCGGTTTTTGTGAAAATTCCGGATTCCGGAGTTTCAAGTAAAACCCACTATTTTTTTGTGGATTAAACCGGCCGTTAAATTTCATCACGGATGCATTAAATGTAAAGTGAAGTTTTTCATCATTATCCGGGTTAAAATTATCAAAACAATTTCTGACCGAGCTAAATAATTTTAGATAATACAAAAAACATTTGACAATTTACGTTTTATAAAGTAAAAAAATAATATTAAAAATTACTCTTGAAAATATATGAATAAAAAAAAAATATTTGAACACGGCCATACTTTAAAAAAAAATATCTTGCTGCTTTATGATATTGATTCCGAGTGGACGGACGCAGAAAAAAAAGAGGTTTTAGACAGCGTATATTTGCTTGGCAATTCCTTAAAGAAAATCAATCATAAAGTCGAATATTTGGAATTGAATTCAAACAATTTAAAATCGCTTTTAAAAAGCTACAGCCCTGAAGAAAATATAATTTTCAACTGGTGCGAATCCATACCGGGAATTCCTTTAAGCGAACCGAACGTAGTCGAAATTATTGAGGAATCCGGATTTGTATATACGGGGTCAACCGCCGACGTTTTAAGATTAAGCGAAAACAAATATCAGACAAAATTAATGCTTGAAAAAAATAAAATAAACACTCCTTATTCCAAAGTATTTCATAGTCCGAAAAATATCGAATGGGATTTATTTCCGGCAATAATAAAATCCGCGACCGACCACAGCAGTCTCGGAGTAACCCCTCAATCGGTCGTTTTAAACCTTGAAGAATTAAGAGAAAGAGCGGCTTTCTTTCTAAAAAAATACAAACATCCTGCTTTAGTTGAGGTCTTTATCGACGGCAGAGAATTTCATATATCGCTTTTGGGAAACGGTGAAATCGAAACTCTTCCCATAGCTGAAATGGATTTTTCGGCGTTTACGGATATTCACGATAGAATATGTTCTTTTGAGGCAAAATTTGTTCCAAATTCAAAACACTATTCCGAAATACAAACTTTGCTGCCCGCTCCGTTAAGCGAAAAAGATTATGATTTGATATCAAAAGCCGCAAAAGAAAGTTATCAGACAATCGGATGCAGGGATTACGCGCGGATTGACATTCGGATGAAAGACGATATCGCGTATGTTCTCGACGTCAATCCAAATCCCGATATAAGTTATGATGCAAGTATGGCTAACGCCGCAGAGATATCCGGTTATTCATACGGAGAATTTGGAAACGTGCTTCTGAATCTTGCCGCTGAAAGATTTTTATAAGGAGAAAATATATGATTAACAAAATTTGTTTTTTTTTAATTCTGTTTATGATTTTGTTTTCAGCCGCGGTTTTCGGTCAGGCTCACGGCATACCCTCGAGTATAAGAGAGATTGCGTCGTCCGGCGAATATTTGCCGGTTTCAGACGATTTATTCAGATTTAAAACAGGCGGATATTTCAGCGTTTCAAACAGATTTTATCTTGTGAATCACGACCTTGTTAAACCTTCGTCTTATAAGGATTATTACCGTTACGGTATGTTTTTTGAGATTGATAAGCGATTTAAAGACAGCGTTATCGGATTATCCGTTCCTGTTACCAGAAGCGAATCATACAGGGCTAAAAATTATTATCCGGTCGGCGATTACGTTTTAGAAAGGATTGGAGACATTGCGTTAAAAGCGGGATGGTCGCCTTATTTTACGGATAAAACAATGTTGTATTCCGAATTGAAAGTGGAAATCGCCACTCAAAATAACAGGGCTTTCACAGACCCTTATATGTATATCGGAAACGACGGGCATTACGCTTTAACCGGAAAAATAGCTTTTAATAAAATCTTATCAAAAAAATTTAACATGTTTGCAGATGTTACTTATGTGAACAGACTTCCAAAAACTAGAACTATTTTTGAAGGACAACGCGCTTTATTTGTCACGTCTAATGCGGCTGACGAAGTAAAAGCAAAACTCGACTTGCGGGATTATATTATTTGTCTTTTTGCGGGAACTTACAAATTAAATTCTATGTCATATTCTCTCGGATACGAATGGTTTTACGAAACCAAAGACAGAGTTTCCTCGATTCAAAACTCAGACCCCGCAGTGAAAAATTCTGTCAAAACTTCAGTCGGCGACGAAGACGCTTTCGTCAATAGCTTAATCGGGTCCGTGGGTTGCGATTTAAATGAAAAATCAAAAATATCTTTTATAGCAAAAATTCCGTTTTACGGATGCTACGCTTACAACGAAAAAATATTCTCTTTAATCTGGGAAACTAATTTCTAATTATTAATTTTAGATTTTATTTATACGAACCGGATTATGAATAACCGAATATTTATAAAGATATTTTTTTGCTTATTTTTATTCCTTAATTTGTTTTTATTATCCTGTTCAATAAATAATAATTTATCGAGCCGCATCGATTTTAAAACAAAAGCCGATAAAAAAATTTCCGGTATCTTGAATTCCGAAAGATTGAATAGAACCAATGTTGGAGTTTTCGCCAAATCCCTGAAAACAGGAAAAATTTTATGCGATTACAATTCCGACAAATTGTTTATTCCGGCTTCGACTCTAAAAATAATAACCGCGATATCAGCCCTGAAAATATTAAAACCGGAATTCAAATTCAAAACCGAATTCTATACCGACGGATTTATTGAAAAAAAAACCGTTGCAAACATTTATATAAAAGGATTTGGCGATCCTGAATTTCAATACTGCGATTTGGAAAAAATTGTTTTAAATCTATCCGAGCGAATTTCTGAAATAAAAGGCGGAATGTTTTTTGATTGTTCGTATTATGATAAAGTTTTATATGGAAAAGGCTGGATGTGGGACGATTTGTGTTTGCCTTTCAGCGCTCCGGTTTCAGCATTGAATATAAACGGCAACAGGATTCGGGTTTCAGTCGATTCAAAAGATTCGCAGGAAATAAAAACGACGATTTTTCCGGATAACGATTACATAAAAATTTCCAATAATATTTCCTCCGGTTCAAATAATATTTTAATCAATAGAATTGAAAAAGACGGTTTTGAGAGTTTCGATTTTTCAGGCAATTTTCCTGTTAATGAGAATAAAACTATGTTTTGCAGCGTAATAAAACCAGAATATTTTTTTTGCGCGGTTCTCAAAACTCTTTTAAAAAAATACAACGTTAAATATTCTGACAATATCTCGATTTCTGAAAAAAAAATTCCTGAAAACGCGATTCTGTTAGAACGGAATTTTTCAAATCCGTTAAGTTTGGTTATACGAAATTTTCTGAAATCCAGCGACAATTTAACAGGAGAATGCCTGATTAAAGCAATAGGAGCTGAAACTTCCGGAGAAACAGGGAATTATATTAACGGATTATCGCAAGTAAATAAATTTCTTGACGGAATAGAATTGGATTCAAACTCGCACAGGATTGAAGACGGTTCGGGTTTGTCAAGGTATAATCTTGTTTCGCCTAAAACTCTTTCAGCTTTGTTGGAATTTGTTTATGATGATTTCTCGATTTATCCGGAGTTTTGTTCGGGACTTCCTACGTCGGGAACCGATGGAACTTTAATAAATCGTTTGAATGATGAAGTATCAGAGAGAAGGATTAGAGCTAAAACCGGATATATGTCCGGAATCAGATGTATAACGGGTTATATTTACGCAAATTCAAAAGACGTAATAGTTTTTTCGATTATGATGAACGGTATAACCGGTTTAACGAAACCTCTCGCCGATATTCAAGACGAAATAATAAATGTGTTAATTCAAAACTAAAATATTAAAATTACGGAGGCGATAAAAATGACAAAAGAAATTCTTGTTATTGAAAATTCGATTTCAGAACTTGAACGAATATCCGTATTTTTAGAAACTTTTGGAAAAAAAGAAAGTTTTTCCAAACGCTGCCTTTATTGCGCAAATCTCGCAATAGAAGAAATCGTAACCAATATAATAACATACGGTTATTCGGATTCTTTGAAACATAATATTACGCTTTCGATATCGGCGAGCGTTGATAATAATAAAAAAAGAATATGGATTGAAATCGAAGACGACGGAAATAAGTTTAATCCTTTTGAAGCGGAATACAATCCTCCTAAAAACGCAAATTTAAATCAAATTGAAGATATTTCTTTAGGCATACATTTCATTAGAATTTTAGTCGACGGATATTTTTACGAGTATAAAACAAACAAAAATTATTTGCAAATATTCATAATTGACGAGCCGAATAAAAAAACAATCACTTCCGTTATGAAAGAAACTCGATTGTTTCAACCTCCTGCGGAATTGCAAAAAAACGCTTTAATCAAATCAATCGAAGAATACAAAACAATTTACGAGTATTCGATTAATGAACCTGAAAAGTTTTGGGCTGAAAAAGCGGAAGACCTTAACTGGTTTGGGAAATGGGATAAAGTTCTTGAAGCGGATTTTGCCGAAGGAAAACATAAATGGTTTTTAAACGGAAAAATTAATATTACCGATAACTGCCTCGACCGCTTTCTGTCGACTCCAATAAAAGATAAAACCGCTATAATATGGGAAGGCGAGAACAAACTCGAAACAAAAAAAATTTCGTATGGTCAACTGCATAAAGAAGTATGCATATTCGCGAACGTTTTGAAAAAATACGGCGTAAAAAAAGGAGACAGGATAACAATATATCTGCCTATGATACCTGAATTGCCGGTTGCAATGCTTGCCTGCGCAAGAATAGGCGCCATACACAACATAGTATTTGGAGGGTTCAGTTCCGAATCTTTAAAGGATAGGATAATCGACTGCGGTTCAAAAGTTGTGATTTGCGCAGACGGATATTTCAGAGCCGGCAAGATTATAAAAAGTAAAGATAACGCTGATAAAGCCGTAGAACAACTTGATTTTGTGAATAAAATGATAGTAGTTAAAAGAACAGGACAGGCGGTATCAATGAAAAAACCGAGGGATTGCTGGTATCACGAAGAAATCAATTCGCCGGATATAAGCGATAATTGTCAGGCGGAAATTATGGAATCAAACGATCCGCTTTTTATTTTATACACGAGCGGCAGCGCGGGAAAACCTAAAGGAGTTATGCACTGCCATGGCGGATATTTATTATACGTCAATCAAACGTTTAAATATGCGTTTGACTTAAAGAACGACGACATTTACTGGTGCACGGCGGATATCGGCTGGATAACGGGGCATAGTTATATTATATATGGACCTTTATCGAATGGAACGACTGCCGTTATGTATGAAGGCGCTCCGAATTATCCGCAGCCCGACAGATTCTGGGAAATAATAGAAAAATACAAGGTTACGATTTTTTATACCGCGCCGACAGCTATTCGGGCGCTTATGAAAGAAGGAGACAACTGGCCAAAACTGCATAATCTTGAAAGTCTCAGATTGCTTGGAACCGTTGGAGAACCAATAAATCCCGAAGCATGGATGTGGTATTATGAAATAATCGGCGGAGCTAAACGTCCTGTTATAGACACCTGGTGGCAGACTGAAACCGGAGGCATAATGATTGCGCCTCTGCCCGGAGCCACGCCCATAAAACCAGGTTCGGCTACGCTGCCTATGTTTGGAATTAAACCGGAAATAATAAAGGAAAATATGTCGGAAGCCGCGGTTAACGAAGGCGGCTGGCTGGTCGTTAAACAACCGTGGCCTGGATTAATGATTGGAGTCTACGGAGATTCGGAACGTTTTAAGAAAACCTATTTTTCACAATTCTACGGAGTATATACTACAGGGGACAGCGCAAGGCGCGACGAAGACGGATATATCTGGCTAATGGGAAGGATTGACGACGTTATCAATGTGTCGGGGCACAGACTTGGAACCGCAGAAATAGAAAGCGCGTTTGTGTCGCATCGCTCGGTGGCTGAAGCCGCGGTTGTTGGAATCAATCATGAAATAAAGGGGCAAAGCATTTATGCGTTTATCGTTTTAAAATCAGAAATTTCTAAAACTCCGGAAATTAAAACCGAACTTAAAAATCATATCAGAAACCAGATAGGACCTGTTGCCGCGCCTGATAGAATTCAGATTGCCGACGCTTTGCCTAAAACGCGATCCGGAAAAATTATGAGAAGAATTCTTGCTAAAATAGCGTCAAACGACGCGTCAAATCTGGGAGACACTTCTACGTTGACAGACCCGTCGGTAGTCGACGAATTGATAAAAAACAGAATCGAATAGTATTTGTTAAACTTCAATTATTCCGTTCCGCCGGAACGGAATAAAAACAACATACAACTCCGTTGTAGTTAATTATTAATCTTATTTAAATGAATTGCTTATTTTAATTCTTCCGTTTATTATTTTTTTCCATTTTACATCATCATATATATAATATTTATATCCTTCGTCTGTTCTCCTATTAGTATAACTTTTTCGGGAGAATAGGATTTAATTAAAGTAGACTATAAAAAAAAAATTCGCGAAAATTTTTTGTTTTTTTTGAGTATTATACGGTTGCTTTCAGTTCGTTGTTGGGGAACTTTTCGTAAGCGAGCTTCGCAACTTGCAGCTTGGCAGATTTGTAAAAATATCGAAAATAGAAACCTCGATTGCCCTGATAACAGCTTTGCGCAGAATAACCTAATAAAAAATCAATTTAACTTATATATCGCCTTTACTTCCTATTTGCCGCTTAAATTCCATATTGCTTCGAGCAGCGCAGAACGCAAATCCGCGTCATTGTTTTCTTTATATATTTTCTGTAGCAAGGGAATTAATTTTTTGTCGCCGATTTTTCCGAGTTCGCGCGCCGCTTTTTCACAATTAAGTAAACAAAGTATTTCTTGAGAATCGGTTGTTAGAATTTCAAATAATTTAATAACTGCTTCATGTCCGCCGATTTTTCCTAATGCCGTTATGATTTGGCTTTTATCATTTTGATATATAATACTACTTAAAAATTCGTTATTTTCAATATTTTCCAATAAAAACTCTATATTTTTAATTTCTTTAATATTTTGGATATTTTCGAGGTTTTCATAAATCAAATCCAAAAAACCAATTTCACGAGAAGGATTTTCTAAATATTTTTTAAATGCAAAATCAATATCAATATTAGAAATTGAAATCAAAGCGATTTGCTTAATAAATAAATCTTCATTGTGGTTTTCATAAATCGAATCTATTAAATCCCGTATAGATTGTTCTTTTACAGCGCCTAATGCTAATATTGAATTAATCTTCAGTTGATAAGGTGTTCCGGTATTTTTTACATTTTCCAAAAGATATTCGCGTATTTTTCTGTCCGAGTTTTTGCCGATAAATTTGCATATTACTCGATTATTAACATTATTGTTTTGTTGAAATAATCCAAACATAACATCAAATAATTTTTTATTGTCGATGTTTTCTATGGATTTAATTATTTCCAGTGTTTCGGCTTCTAAATGTCCAAATTCAGTAATGTTTTTTTTAATTCTCGAAATCAATAAATCAACATATTCATTGAAGTTATATTTTAAAAGCAGTTTTAAGCAATGAGCGCTCGTAAAAAAATTGTGAATAATTTTTTCTTCCACAATTTCACACAATAATTTATAGGCAGCGCTGTTGTCATTTATTTTTAATAACGCTTCCGCAATTAAATAAAATATTGTAAAAGGCGTTTGCGCGGAAGAATCTTTATTATATTGGTTATAATATTTGATTAACAATTTTTCTAATATTTCGGCTGTCGATTCGTCTCTTATTTCGCCGAGATAATAAATAATTCCAATCATTTTCCTTTCTTTTTCAATGCAGTCAATCATTAACCCTAAAATTTTGTTATATAATTCCGACCCTTTTATTTCCTTGCATAAATCAGCGATTCGGTAAAGCCAAAAATCCTCGGCTCGAAAAAATATCTTTTTTATTTCTTCAAAAATACGGTTTTCAATTTTTTTATCGACTCCGCTTGTTTCATTCAAACATTGAGCGCCAAGAAAAATATGTTTATTCAATAATTCAGTATTTAATTTGTCTTTTGCATCAAGAATCAGATTCAGAAAATCTTCAGTTTCCCAGTCCCTATGATAAATAACGCTCAAATTTCCGGCAAACATTTTTATTACTTCTTCCCAGCGCGGATTAAATAAAAACTTTTTAATTTCTTTGGCGTAATTTTTCACATTTGACAGATAAATAGTAGTAAAATATTCCTGAAATGTCTGGTGCATAAACCCCCATTCATCAACTCCGCGCGGCAAAAATAATTGTATATTATTTTTCATTGTATCGAGTAAATCGTCTATTGTCTTTTCGATTTCGCAATTGTTATCAGATATTTTGGCAAATGTTTCGGCGAGAATTTTTTTCAAATCATTTTCCGGCATTAAATTTGACGGATAATTTTTATGAAGTTGATAAGCGATTACCGGAAATATTTTAAGCGCTTCCTTTTCAAAATTCATTTTAATTGCCGGAGTTTTTTTATACGAGACAGTTAGTTTGCGGATTTCATTCCATTTTTCAATCAAAGTTCTGCTGCAGATTTCATATAATTGGATTCTATAATCCGGCAGTTGCGTATCCTGTCTGTGAATTATTGCGGCAATGGCAAGCAGCAGCGGATTTGTAACAAAATTTTGGAGCGACAAATTTTTTTCCAATGATTCGGCAAATGATTTCATTTTTGCAGCGACAATTGTATTTATATATTCATCGTCATCCGAATGTTTTCGTTCAAGCGCGTCATAAAATTTAGTCGTAAATTTAATAATCTGTTTTCTGTTAAACGGCGATAGAGAACATATAAGACCTTCTGTTCCGATTGAAAAGCCCGAAAAACCTACGATTCTGCTTGTAATAATAAATCTATGATTTTTATATTTTGACAAAATTTGCTCTATCCATCTTCCCGCGTTTATTCTATCGGATTCATCAGGAATCTCGTCGAGCCCGTCAAATAAAAAAAGACAGTTCCGCGAATCGAATATTTTTTTTAATGTCTTTACTGGCAGCGGAAAATTACAACTTTTTAAATATCTTGCAAGCGCTTCGGTAAAATCAATATTATGTTTTTTATCTTGAAAAATAAAGAATAGTTTGCCTATTGAAATAATTACGGGAAATAATTCTTCTTCGATATTCAAATATTTTTTTGTATTCAATCCCCCGTTTTTAACAATAAGTCCCAACCATTTCAGCAGTGTTGTTTTGCCGGAGCCCGGGTCGCCGAGTATTATTAAATGTTTGAATTTTTTTAATGCCTCGCCTATCGATAATTTAATCTCTTCATATTGAAACTGATAAGGAATATCATTATCGCGGTTTTCAGGCAGTTCCTCTGAAATAATATTTTCGCTAACTGAAGAAAAGCCGGATGAGGATGATAAATTTCCGGATGACGATGATCCCAAAAATATCTGATTTTCATTGCTGAAATCAGGTTCAACAGAAATACTTCCCTGATAGGGATATCCAGAAAAATTATTTTTCGCAATATTTTTTAAACTTCTTGTAACTGGAATTTTATACAGGATGTCCGGCTCTGTAAATATATCTAAAATTTCAGGTTCCGCAAGATTTTCAATCTGACGGATGCCTGCAAATTTTATATTCTTAATTTCCGGCGATTCAAAATATTTCAAATATTCATAGATTTCATAATTTATATCTTCTTTTTCAGGAACTATGTCGCGTTTATCAATTTTATTTTTGTAAGCGGCTGGCGAAATATAAAACGGCGTATTATCTCTCTTTCCAGCGCCGGCAAAAACGAATTTTGACCGTAATTTTTTACTAATATTGTTGAAAATATTTTGAGTAATAACCAATGCGTTCGGCGGACAAATTTTAATTAAATGTCCAGATTTTGAAAATTCCTGCGAATCGAGTTTGCCATAGTCAATAATTCTATCATTGGCAAAATCGAAATTGTCAACTGCCGCGCTTATTCTAACCGAAATTTTCTCGGTTACGAATTTCTCGATTGTCTGGAGGGACGCCTCGACCGCTTTATCTACGCCATCAAAATTTCTAAAATAAAAAGAAATTCCGTCGCCCTGCCAATTATAATATTCAGGTTCCGCGTTAAATGCCGAGAATACAGATTCAACAGTATTTCTCGAATTGGTTATTATTTGACTGTATTTATCTTTTGGAATATCTATTTGTAATTGCGTTGAACCGACAAAGTCAAGGGAAACAAATGTTATAATATTCGGATTGTTTATTTTTTCAACCATAATGTTACCTGAAATTCTCCGTTTTCTGAAATAAATTCCGGTTCAGGCAATTCCTGTTCTTTCATCAATTTAATAATACGCATAATACCGGCGCCTATTTCAGTCATATAACCCAATTTGGACATGATGCTTGCAATTACCGGATTACGCTCGCGGTGCGCGCCTAATTTAATGCTTTCAATAGTCAGAGAATTAAGGAGTTGACCAGGATTTTTGATTTCAATTCTATTATTAAAAATAAAAATCCTAATTTGCGAAAATATAGTATAATCGCGGTGAATAATAGCGTTCACAATACATTCGCGTAAAACTGTCAGCAAAATTTTATTGGGATTTTCTTTATTAAAACCATCGATTTTAATAAATTCCGGAATATGATTTTGAAAAAAATCCGAAACATCCAAAATCTGTTTTTCAATATTTCCTTCGATATCCTGTTTCATCATAGTTTCGCCGATTTGATTGTCATTGAAAACAACGATAGAAATTTTATAATAAGGAATAAACATCTGGGGTTTTCTAACGAAAAATAATAATCCGGCTATTGTTAAATTGTCGCCTTCAATCAACCGCATATTTTTCAGTATTCGAATCAGTAATTTTTTATTTTCGTCATTATTTTCAAATGTATTTTTGGGGAATGAAATGTGTCCGCCGTAATGTTTTTTAAAATAATTTTCACAATAGTTCCAGTCAATATCGTCAACAGAAGTTCCTTGAACAATTGATTCGTCAGAAGATAAAATTCCGGCAGATTGAAAAATATTCTTTATTTCATCGCGGGCTGCGAGGCGTTTGCCGGAAGCAAACCGAACATAAATTTTGCCATCTGCGCGGTAAGGTCTTTGAGAACCTTTGGCGACTTTCACTTTTAAAATCAATATATCATTATCGATAAGTAATTTTTCCTGTTCGCAGCGAATCGGCGGTTCGATATTCTCGCAACAAATATTATCTATTTTTTTTAGCCATTCATCCGGCTCGGCAATACCTGTTGGTTTTCCCGAATCGTCAACTCCTATATAAATTGTTCCGCCTTCGGTATTTGCGAATGCGACAATTTCAGCGGCAAGAGATACAGAATTATATTTTTCAGGAGTTGAATACGCTTTAAACTCAGTATAGGAATCTTCTCCTTTTTTCAATATATCGCGTATTGTTTCCATAGTTAATATTTTAGTTATCCGCGTTTGTTTTGTAAAGCGAATAATTTTTTTAGAAATTAATTGTTTAAAACCGGATCCTTTACTCCGGCTTGCTGAAAACCTTTTGCCCGCAATATGCAAGCAGGACACTTGCCGCAGGGCGGTCTTTTTCCGTTATAACAAGTGTGGCTATATCGCATTGCTTCCAAAGCGCCGTATTTTACGGCAAATTTTACTGACTCCGCTTTTGTCATATACATTAAAGGAGCAAATATTTTAAACTTTTTCCCCATTCCTAAATATAATGTTTTTTCAAGTGATTTAACCGTAATATCTCTGCAATCAGGGTAATTCGAATAATCAGTTTGGCAAACTCCGGTTACAATATTGATTATATTTTTTGTATATGCGAATGCCGCCGCGAAAGTAAGGAATATAAGATTTCTACCCGGAACAAATGAAACTGGAACCCCTTCCGCTTCTCCCTCGGGATTTCTAATCTTTTTGTCAGTAAGCGAAGAACCGCCTATTTGCGAAAAAGTATTTATTTTTAAAACAGTAAGTTTTACTCCGGCAAGTTTAGAGATTTTTTTTGCGGATTTCATTTCAATTCTATGAGTTTGCCCATAATCAAAAAAAACAGCTTCTACATATTCAAATTTTTTCTTCGCCCAAAACAAACAGGTTGTTGAATCTTGACCGCCTGAAAAAACTATTACGCATTTTGAATTTTTAATATTCTTTTTCATAATCTTAAATTATTTGCTTTATTTAATTTCTTATCAAAAATATTTATTGCTATCAGGTCTATTTATAAAAAAACCGTTAAAACGGTTAGTAAATAACGATTTGCCTTTAATAAACCCCGCAATTAATTGCCGTGTTTATTAAAATAATTATTCCGCCCTAAAAACATAACCTCCGGTTTTATTTATTGAATAATCGAATATGCGTTTTATTTTTTCAAAAATATCGTATCCTTCCTTCAAATTATTCCAAAAAATTTTAAGACTCTTGTTGGTTCCGCATAAAGGTTTTAAAATATTATTCACATTTTCGTCTGTCATTTTACAAGGGAAAATATGAACCGGAATATTTTTCTGTCCGTTGGATTTAACGTCGAGCGCTATCAAATATAATTCTTTAATATTTTTATCGCCGATAGGAATGCAACCTATCGTAGCGTCGCCGCCGTGAATGAAAATATCGCAACCCGGATTTTCCTTGTTTCCGAGTATTTTGTCCGATTGATTCGGATAATTTATTCCTAATGATAAATAGAAATTGCTTACCGGATTAAATCTTTCGATAAAATAAAATCCTTCCGGAACCTGTAAATCTCCTGATTTCCGTTTCGGTCCCAAGACGCCTGACGAACCCGTCATTTTAAATTTTTTTATCAATACAAATTTTCCGGAATCCGGAGATTCAGACCAGAGTTCAATTTCTTTTTCATTTTTAAAACACCGCAAAAAAATCCTGCTTGGCGGATATCCGATTTTTTTATCTGAAAATTTTTTTTCGATATCCTCTGTTTTTTCAGACCTTGCGGCTATTACTCTTTCAAAACCGTTTTGACGGCGGATAAATGATACTGAATTATTTGATTCCACTTTAGAAAAAAATATAAAAATAAAATTTAAAAAAATTATAATCGAACCGGGTTTCATTTTAATCAAAATATTCAACCGTATAATTCAATATTTTTTTTTCTTTTGAAAAAACTTTAACTTCAAACTCAATCTGATTAGAATTAATCTTTTTATATTGATAGTTATTCGATAAAATTTTCCAATTTTTATAACCGTAGACATTCTCTCTAATTTTAACCGATACGTCTTCGCTTTTTGAATTTGATACGGTTATTTCGTATGATTCTTCCCACCGCGTATTTGAATGCCGCTTATAATTTTTCTGAATGCGATCCGCTTTTACGTCAAACGCTTTTCCAAGTAAAAGACTGACTTTGTCATTTTCAGAAACGTGTTCGATTTTATCCTCTCCGATGAATTCAAGCGAACCGTCGTCGGAATCGATTTTATTCACTCTCGTTTTTCCAGCCGGCAGCGGAACGCCAGCATTATTTTTTTTTGAATTTTCAAATTCAATAAATACGCATATTTTTTTTGGGTCTTTCCTGATATCATAAACGTAGTTTTTTACTATTGGAATATCGTTAATTTCAAGAAGTGAAATTTGTTTTTCTGAATTCGACGGTAAATCCGCCGGAACATTCAACGAATACAAATGATATTCAAAAAATTCTTTTTCTATGAATTCGGGTTCTTCAGCCGGAGCCGATTCAGCAACCGACATTAACGAATTTCTTTTTACGGAATATCTCGGAACCTCGTCTTCAACTCTACCTACGTCTCCCGCCATAAGTTTTAATTTTGCGCTTTTAAAACTTTTTGAAGTGTTATTCGAAATATTTACCCAACCTTTCAAATCGAGTTTTGAATCGTTTTCTTTTAAAACCGCCACGTATTCTGACGACCAGCCCATATTTTTAGTTTCATAAAGCAACCCGCATTCGTTGATTCCGGTTTGGTCTGTTTTTATTTTCCATTTAAGCGAAGGCGTTGTTATTAATCCCTCCGGCAAATCAGGAAACTTTATGAAATCGCATTTTTCAGGTTCTATCGAAACTATTCCGTCTTCGGTTTTTAGCGTATATGCCCCGTCCTGTGTTCCGGAACCAAGCAATATTCCTCTAAAAAATTTTCGTTCCATTTGAATTTCAATTTCTTTATCTATAAATTTTGTCATCAGTTTTTCTTTGTTCACAAGGTCGTAAATATAATTCTGATCAAGTATGACTATTCCTGAATTTTTCAGCGAATACAGCTTTACCGAAGTCGGAACTATAGACGAAGGCGCGTCTTTATAAACATACTCGGAAAGTTTTTCTTTAAAATCAATCGAAAGTTTTTCTTTAATCACCGCGAAATTCCGGTTATAAATTGTAATAGCTAAATCCAAATCCGAAGATTCGCCCGCGCATAGATTTGAACTTTGAGCAATTAAAACCGCAAGCAAAACAAAAATAATACTTTTCATCATCTTCTTTTTCCTCCTCAAAAAAATTTATATTTATAACGTCTTTGTAAAAACAAGAGCGCGTAATTTTTGTCGCAAACTATAATCGCCTCAATCAATAATTCATTTTGAATATTTCAATAAAAACCAATGAAAACAAAATATAATTATAAACGCCGATAAAAAATAAGGGTTTTGAGCGATCTTCAAAGTTAAATGCGAATGTCTCGGTTTAATGAAAGTTTTAAATTTTTTCACAAAAGAATCCGAGTCGCTGAAATTATAATAATCCTGATTCTTAAAATATTGCGATTTAACGCGTTCGATTTTTAAATTGGAATTTTTTTCCAAACTCGAATAATCGACCGCGTATTCAAAAGACGAAATAACGGGACGCGTTAAATTTGTTACGCTCAGACTCGCTTCGATTCGATTGAGTCCGGTTGAATCCGTTGGTAAAAAATTATCTAAAGAATCTTTTACAAACCGGATTTCGTTTTTCGTTTTATTTTCCGCATAATGAGTCAACTTTAAATCTTTAAAATTATTTTTTAAATTTTCAGATAGTATAACATCAAATTCCGAATTTTCAAATCTTTCATAAATATATTTTGATTTGAGGGGTTTAATTAATATTTCATCTTTAGCCGATTTGTTCAATAAATATGTCAATACGCTATTCCATAAATATGCAAACTCGCCTGAATTTTCAGACATTATGCCTTGATTAAACTGCCATTTATAAAATCCGGAACCTGTAAAAACAATCGCGGATAATTTTTCGCCTTTTATTTCAAACAATAACGGAGAGCTGTCTGACGCGTCGCAAATATAATGAATATATTCCGGACCCGGACTTAATTTAAGCATAGAATCAAGCGGAGGATAATCGTTCAAATTCATAACAGGCAAAAATAATCCGTCTTTTTGAACGAATTGTTTTAAAACAAGATTTGTTTTTGATATATTTTTTTTGGGAATGAACCGGAATAAATTTTGAATTTGCCCGCTCCCGCCGAATATTTTCTCGGAGCTGCCTGTGAAATATAATACAACGGATTTGCCGCCGTTTATTTTTAAAATCGAATTCAGTATTTTGTCCGGAATATCCGCTAAATTGGGCTTAAACAATATGACAAGGTTATAATTATCCGAATAAGAAGACAAAGACGGATTTAAGTTTTTTAAATTTTGGAAATAATAATCGGTTTCGACCGACTCGTATTTTGACAGTATTCTGTTAAAAAACGCGAAATCCCAATCGGAATTTCCCGATACCAATAGTATTTTATTTTTTTTTACGTTATTCTCTAAGGCAAGACATATTTCATTGTCTATGACAATGTTTTCCGTCTGCTCGGTTTGGGAAGAAATTTTAAATTTGAAAAACAATACGGGATTCGAATTGTTTTTGGATTCATATTCAAAAGAAATTTCATGGCTTCCAGCGGTTGAAGCGTTTAAATTTTTAACGGCAATCAATTTATTTCGTTCAAACAATGAAATCGAATAGACTCCCTCAAGATAAACCTGAATTTTAAGATTAAATTTCAGGCGGCCGTCTTTTGATTCGTTTTTTTCATACAACGCTTCCGCCAAATTTACAAAATTCAACGGTTCGGAATCGACGCAATGAAAATTTATTCCGTTAAATTTTTTTTTTTCATAATCGGCTAACGTTCCGAAATCAGCGTTAAAATCTGAAAATACCGCTAAGAAAGTATTCTCCGGATTTGCATTTTTTTCAAGTTCGTTCAATGCTGAAAATCCCGACTCGGTTTTAAAATCGGAAAAATTATAAATCTTAAAATCAATTTGATTTTGTTTTAACAAATCAATTATTGTTTTTGCAGATTCAAGTCTGCTTTTTTTACCGGCGATTAAATTAAGCATACTTTTAGAATCGTCCAACAAAACGGCTATTTCCGGATTAACCGGAACGCCTGATTTTATTTTCAATTCCGGACGCAGTATAAACAATAAAATCATAAGCGTTAAAATTAATTGTATTAAAAATATAAACGCGGATTTTCTTTGTTTAAATAAAATAACGAGAACCGCTAATAAAACCAATACGGCGATTGAAATAAAATATACGCCTGCCGGCGGATTTAAAACAATTTGAAAACCGGAAAAATTCATAATTTTATATTTTTAATTTTTGAAGCCGCTGAATTCTCCATGCGAACGTCGTTTTTTTTGATTTTTTCTCTTTTGTCGTATAAACGTTTTCCGCGCCCTAATCCTATTTCCATTTTAACGAAATTCCGTTTATTGAAATAAACGCTTAACGGAACGCAGGAAAGACCGCGTTCTTTGATTCTTGCGGCGATTTTATTTATTTCCTTTTTGTTTAGAAGAAGTTTGCGGTTTCTCAAAGGATCGTCGTTATTATAAGACGCGTCTTTGTATTGAGATATATGCAATCCTTTACAATATATTTCACTGTCGCTGATTTCGCAGTATGAATCGATAAAATTTATTTTTCCTTCGCGTATAGATTTTACTTCCGAACCTTTCAAAACGATTCCAGCCTCGAATTTTTCGAGAATTTCATATTCAAAATACGCTTTTTTATTTTTATAAATATTTTTCATAAATTTTTTCACACACGGTTTCCGGAGTAATATCGTCCATACAATTCGGCGATATAGAACAATCCGTTTTATAACAACATAAACATTTTTTTTTATCCGAAGTTATTATAATTCCGTTTCCATAATTTTCAAGCTCCGTTGCGCTTGTGGGTCCCGCAAGACACACGGACGTTTTGCCAAACGCCGCCGCCAGATGAAAAGCGAGCGTATCAGAAGTCGCAATCAAATCGCAAAAACCAAGCAAAACCGCGTAATTTCTGAATGTCAACCTTTTTTTATTGACATACACGTTTCCTGTTTTTTCAAGCGACTTAAGACTCGATTTATATGAAAGAGACTTATCGGAGTCAAAATCTTGAAAAACAATAATATTTATTTCTTTACCGCATTTTTTTAATAGTTTTATCAAATCAATATAATTTTCAGGTTGCCATTTTTTAGCAAGCCATTTTCCGCCGACTCCAAGATTCAGACCTACTGTGAAAAGCGATGCGTCAAATCCGTTTTTTCTTTTCCATTTGTCCCCGAATTCCGTATCCGATCCGGTAAAATAGTAATGAATCGGGTATCCGCTTATATTTTCGCATTTCAATCCCGCCGTTTTAAGCAATATTTGCTGATAAGTTAATTTGTTGTTTTTTTTCAAAACGTCGTTCGAACTTAACGAATACCAGTATTCCGCTTTTTTATCTGCCGGAACCGGTATTTCATTTTTTGAGTTCCAAACAAATCCGTAATATTTTTCAGATTTAATAATCGAAGTTAGGCAACAGGATTCGGGGGTTATATCAAAACAATAAACCGCGTCAAAATAAACGGTTGAAAGATATAAAATTGATTTATCATTATAAACGAACGTTTTATCAATCAACGGATTATTCGATAATATTTCAACCGAATTGGATTTTGTTATCCAATATATGCTCGAATCAGGAGCTTTTTTTTTCAAAGGCGAAAGTATGGCGGTAGTCCTTAATACGTCCCCCATAGCGTCAAGTTTAATTATTAATATTTTAGGACCGCGCCGTTTGTAGTTTTTACATTCGCACAAAACGGAATTGTCCCCTTTATGAAAAACGCAGGGTTTTTCCGCCACAAAATATTTACAGGTTATTGACGCTTTCAAAATTCGAGAAAAAATCAATCCATAACTTCGAACATATCTTTGCCAACGCCGCAAACAGGACAAACAAAGCTGTCGGGAAGTTCTTCAAAAGGAGTTCCCGGAGCTATGCCCGAATCGGGATCCCCAATCGCAGGATCGTAAATCCATCCGCAAGCAGAGCAAACATATTTTTTCATATAAACGCAACCTCCAATAATTATTTTTAAATTAATATTATAATATCATTTTAAAAAACGCAATGCAAATCCATTTTATTGCCGACAAAAGTAAGTTTAGATTTAGAATTCTTGCTTTGAGTCAAATA
>DAINAU010000062.1:0-23181 GCA_036733285.1 bacterium | reverse complement strand
AAAAGGTAAAACCGTTAGCAAGTTTTTTATATTTTTAATTGGACACTAGTGAAAAAAAATAATTAATATGTTTGAAACCGATATTAAGAATAACGAATCGGACTCGATAAAATTATTCGATAAATTAACCTGCGGCGAGGATTACAAAAAATTATACGGAGCTTTGAAAACGCTGGTTCCAAACCATATTTTGCAGATTTTAATTGCGAAACCTTTTAACTATGAATTTGATATTCGCAAAGTCAGATATACATTTATGTTTGCGGATATCAGCGGATTTACGGCGTTATCAAACGAGCTTGACAAATACGGTTCGGAAGGCGTCGAATTATTAACAAAAACAATAAGCGAAATATTTGAAAATTTTATTGCGATAATAAAAAAATTTAAAGGGTCAATTCTTAAATTCGGCGGCGACGCGCTGCTTGTTATGTTTTTGGAAAATCTGAATAATCCCGCAGAAGCTAAACTCAACGCCGTTTATACCGCTAAAAAACTTATCGATTTTATAAAAGAATACAGCGTTGACATTTTTAAAAAAAAATATTCTTTTAGAATTCATATCGGATTAAACTCCGGAGAAATTTTTTCAACGGTTTTAGATTTTCAAAAAAGGCGGAAAGAATATTACATATTCGGAAAAACATTGGAACTGCTTTCGAGGGCAGAAGCGTGCGCTTCTGACAATGAAATAGTCGCCACCTCCGAATTTATAAAATCTTTAAATTCTTCTGACGAAGCGTGCGCTTCTGACAATGAAATAGTCGCCACCTCCGAATTTATAAAATCTTTAAATTCTTCTGACGAAGCGTGCGCTTCTGACAATGAAATAGTCGCCACCTCCGAATTTATAAAATCTTTAAATTCTAATATCCAAATTAAGAAAGCCGATGAAAACGGCGGATTCTATAAAATATTAAACGAATCAATTATTGTTAATAATAAATTTGTTGAATCCGGCGATGCGAATGTTGATGAAAACTTGCCTTTGTCTAAATACAAAGAATTATGTATGAAAATTTATCAGTATATTCCTCATCCGGTTCTTAAATCTTTCATAAATTTGAATTACAGATTCGATTTGACTTCGGCAAACAGAGATGCTGTCGTGGTGTTTATAAATATCATAGGTTTTTCAAAAATATTCGGAAATTTAAACGAACATTCATGCGGAAATTTCAGCAATATACTCAATAATTCTTATAATGACTTTATGCGCCTTGTCCAATTCCATAAAGGTTTTTTTTTAAGGAGCGATTTATTTTTAGAAGGAGAAAAACTTCTCGTAGTGTTCGGGGCGCCGGTATGTTACGAAAACTATATTGATAGCGCGTTAAATTTCGCGTCTGAATTTGTCGAATCCATAAAACATTTAAATAACGGTTTAGCGGATAAATGCCCTCGGAAAAAATGTATTTGTAAAATTTCGGCAAAAGTCGGCATAAACTACGGAAAAACTTTTATCGGACTTGTAGGTTCGGAAGACCGGAAAGAATATACGGTTATGGGAAATACTGTAAATATCGCGGCTCGATTAATGTCGATTGCGCCTGAAAATTCAATATACTGCTGTTCGGAACTGTTTCCAAACATTAAAAATTTATTTCATTATAAAAACCAATCGGCGTTTTTAAAAGGAATATCCGGCGAATACGAATTTTATCAAATTCTTAATAAAAAAAATATTCAGCCGTCTGCGGGTCAAACCGCCGGAATTTTTCACGGAAGAATAAAAGAACTAAAAATCATCGAGAATATTATTAACGATGTTTCCCGTTCAACGCATATCGCGCATATAATAGGCGCGGCTGGTTCAGGCAAATCCGCTTTTGTTAGAAAATGCCGGAAAATGTTCATAGAAGGCGGATATAAAATATATCTGTCTCAATTTTCTCAGAATATATCCGCTAAACCGCTGCATATATGGATTCAGACTATAAAAAATTTTCTGGGCGAAACCTCCGTTGAAAAAATCAAATCCAAATTATTGGAGATTTATAAAAAATTCAATTTCCAAACTATTCCGCTAATAGCGGATTTGTTAAATATTCAAATTGAAGATAATGAAATTACATCTTCGCTTAAAGGAGAAAAAAGAAAAAAAGCGTTATTCAAATCAATCTATGATTTGATTATGATTTTATGTTCTGAAAAAACTCTTATTATATTAGAAGATTTGCATTGGATTGACGAATTATCATTTGAACTCCTCGATTATTTTATAAATAAAAACGGATTCAAGGATTCAAATAAAAAAATTTGTCTAATGATGGCTCAACGTCCTAACTCGATAATAATTGAAGTTAAAGATTCTATCGATGGTTTTTATAATAAGATTGAAATAAATTCTTTCACTTTTTTAGAACTAAAACAATATCTCCAAACCGTTTTTCCCGACAGGAAAATTTCAAATAAATTCGCATATTCGCTTTTTGAAAAAACCGGAGGCAATCCTTTTTTTATTTCTCAAGTATTGACAAACTCCGGAGTTTCCGAAGATTTTCAGAACATACCGGCTTCGGTAAACGCGGTAATTTTAAGTCAATTTGACAAATTTGAAGAAACTCAAAAATTATTGCTCCTGTTCGCGGCTGTCTGCGGGAGAGAATTTAAAACAGAAGTTGTCGATTATTTTGCCAAAAAGATGAGATTTAAAATCAACGCTCAACTCGCATTAAAATTATTTCGCGATAATAATTTTCTTATGGATATGGAATCTGACGAAAAATGCGGCGTTTATATATTTATTCACGATTTGATGCGCGACGCATTACTCGAAACTATCGCGGTTTCTCAAAAAAAAAATTATCACAATATAAACGGCGATTGGCTTGAGAAATTCGAATCTAAAGACAACGCGGAGCTTTTAGCGTATCATTATTTTCAGGCGGATAACCCTAAAAAAGCCCATAAATATTTGATTGAGTCGGCTGAAAACGCTGAAAAAAGATATTCAAACAAACAGGCGATAGAATATTATTCGCAATTAATTGAATTGTTTGAACGCGGATATGCTCGATTTCCGAAAAAAATAAAATCTGCGTTTATCGCTTGTTTTAATAGACGCGGTTTGTTATTCCGGCTTATAGGCGAATACGATAAAGCTCTTTCAAATTTTTACCAAATGCGGGAGTGGTCGAAAAAAGCCAAAGACCGGCGCAATATTATTTTATCAAATAACCACATAGGCAGCGTCTACAGATGGCGCGGAGACCAGACTAAAGCTCTTGAATTTTGCAAGGAAGCGCTTGATAACGCCGAAAAACTCGGCGACTTAAAATTAGTAGCTTCGTGCGCGAATTCATTATCCGTAGTTTACTGGTATCTCGGAAAATATTCTTACGCGATTATGCTGGGAGTAAAATCAGTGTCTATAAGACGCGCTCATAACGACCCGGCGTCCGTTGCTCACGGATTATTCTCGCTTGGCAACTGTTATACAAAAATCGGAAATTTCAGCGAGGCGCGAAAATGTTTTTCCGAATTGCTTGAAACTTCCAAAATAATGGATAACAAAATCGGCCTTGCATATGCGTTTGACGGAATTGGATATTGCGACAAGGAAGAAACTTTTTACAGCCGAGCTTTGGAAAATCATACGCAAGCTTTTAACATCAGAAATCAAACCGGCGATTTGCGCGGACTCGGTTATTCGTATATAAGTTTCGGCGAAATAATGGAAATAATAGGCGATAAAAAAAAATGCGAAGAATATTTCGTCAAAGCTCATTCGGTCATTAAATCGATTCAGGATGAAAATCTGCTTAGCGACGTTTTACGGTGTCTCGCAATAAATAAAATCAATAGCGGCGATTTATCGGAAGCGGAGAAATTAATTAACGATTCTCTTGAAATATGCAGAAGAATTAATTTTACGGAATCTATAATTAAATCAGGCGTCGTCGCTTCAAATATTATGCTTTTAAAAGGAAATTACGCCGAATCCATGAAACTTGCCGGAGACATTCTCAAAGAAAGTTTAAACAGCGAAATGCCCGAATCATTTATAAAATCTCACATTCTAAAGGCAAAAGCCCGAATAAAATTAAACGATTCCAAAACTGAAGTTTTCGATGAATTAAAAAAAGCTTCGGGTTATTCGCAAAGAATGAATTATAAATATTTAAAACTTTTGAGCGATAAAACGATTATTGAGAACGCGTTTTTTTTTGATATGCCGGATTGCGTATTAAAGAATTATATTGAAGATTACGAAAATCTGTTATACGATATATCCGGAAGAATAATAGACGGGAAAGATAAAAAAATATTTTTGGAAAAATATGGATATAATTAATTTACTTTTAGAAAATGAAATTTTTAAAAATATAAAACTCGAACATTTAAAAAAAATAGGGACTATATTTTATAAAATTCATTTTAAAAAAAATTTTGTTTTTTTCAATGAGGGAGAAGTTGCGGATTCAATGTTTATCATCGAGTCTGGCAGAGCGTCTATACAAAGCGGAAACATATGCGTTTTTGAACGAACAAAAAACGATTGCATAGGCGAAATGGCGTTATTCGATAATACTCCGCGCAGCGCGACTGTAATTGCTTTAACAAGCGGGACAGCGTTAAAATTAAACGCGGCTGATTTTAATATGCTTTTGGAAAAACATCCGGAGATTTATTCGGGATTCATCGCCGTTTTATTAAAAAAAATAAGGGCGGATTTTATTGTCGAACGGAAAAATCTTATTGAAAGAGAAAAACAACGCGAACTTATATTTCAAAATGAAAAATTATCCGCTATGGGCGAAATGATTGGCGCGATAGCTCATCAATGGAGGCAGCCGCTTAACTCTTTATCGATTCTTGTTCAGGAAATAAAGTATCTGAACCTAAAAAAAAAACTTAGTTCATCCGCTATAAATAAAATTGTCGACGGTTCTTTCAAACAAATTCAGTTTATGTCCGATACCATAGACGATTTCAGAAATTATTTAAAAAAAGACAGGGAAAAGCAGGATTTCAATACTGTGTCCGCCGTTATTGAAACAGTTAAACTCATTTATCCGCAACTTAAATCGCGCAACATATTTATTAAAATTAATGAAAAAATTTTTTCGTCGAACAACAAGTCGGAATTCGACGGTTTATTGAACTGCGCTTCTTATTCGATACTCAGTTATAAAAATGAGTTTAAACAAGTTATTCTGAATCTTATTACCAACTCGCGCGATTCTATTCTTGAAAAGCGAAACACAAACAATTTGTTTAAAGGCGAAATAAAATTCGGATTTGAATTAAACAAAAATAAAATTATTATCAAAATAGAAGATAATGGAGTCGGCATATCCAAAAATTCGTCTAAAAGAATTTTTGAACCTTATTTTTCAACCAAACTCGAAAACAAAGGAATTGGACTCGGGTTATATTTGTCCAAAATGATTATTGAAAAAAATATGGGCGGCGCATTGAAATTATCTTCGGCCAAACCGTCGGCAATATTTATTATAGAATTGAAACCGGATATTAGATAAAAAAATGAAGAATTCAAAAAACGTTTATCTTAAAAAGATTTCTCTATTATACGTTGAAGATAACGACGAAGCCCGCCGGCTTCTTTCTAAAATACTAATCGACGAATGCGCCCGATTATTTTCCGCGTCAAACGGCAGGGAAGCGCTGCGCATAGTCAAAGAAAATAAAATAGACGTTATTTTATCGGATATAAGCATGCCTGATATGGACGGCATAACAATGACTGAAAATCTAAAAAAATCAAAACGGAATATTCCGGTTATTTTTATCACGGCTTACAGCGATGAAGAAAGTCTTCTTAAAGCCATTGAGCTCGGAGTTCAAAAATATATTAAAAAACCTGTCAACATTGATATGCTGCTCGAACTTCTTGAGGAGACGGCGAAAAATTTTATTCAGGACTCGGAGCTTCAAATTAAAAACAATATAATTGATTCAATCGAAGAAGGAGTGATAACTTCCGATGCGAATTTAACCGTTAATTTCTGCAATCATTCCGCGTTAAACATATTGAAATTAAAAAAAAGCGAAGAGCTGATTGGAAAAAAAATTCAGGAACTTTTCGAGAATCCGGACGATAAGATTGCGTCGATTAATAAAGCGCTAAATAACGCTAAATCCGTATATAATATCAGAACTCGAATGGCGGTAAATAATTGCGCAGCAGACGTTTCAATGAATATAAGTCCTTTGAACCTTATTGAAGGACAAACCGGGGGAATTATAATTGCTTTTAGAGACGTCAGCGAATTAATTCGTCTTCAAAACGAATTGATTGAAAAATTCAGTTTTCAGAATATCATAGCCAAATCAAAAAAAATGATCGGCGTTATGACTTATCTGAAAGATTACGCGGAATCGGACGCGACTGTCTTGATTACAGGCGAAAACGGTTCCGGCAAAGAACTTATAGCGGACGCTCTCCATAATCTGAGCCGGAGAAAAAATAAACCGTATGTTAAAATCAATTGCGCGGCTATACCGGAAACCTTATTGGAATCGGAACTATTCGGTTATAAAAAAGGAGCGTTCACTGATGCGAAAACTGATAAGCCGGGCAAATTTAAATTGGCGGAAGGCGGAACAATGCTTCTTGACGAAATAGGAGAGCTTTCTCTTAAACTTCAAAGCAAAATACTCCGTATGATTCAAAACAAAGAATACGATATGCTCGGCGATTCAAAAACATGTAAGGCGGACGTCAGGATTATCGCGGCGACTAATAAAAATTTGAAACGGCTTATTTCTGAAAAAACTTTCAGAGAAGATTTATTTTACAGATTGTCGGTCATTAATATTCATATTCCTCCTTTGCGCGAACGACTTGAAGACATACCTCTGCTTGTAAGACATATTATTAACGTTATGTCGGCTAAATATAATAAAATAATTTCAGGCGCGGATTATAAATATTTGAAAATCCTATTAAACTATAATTATCCGGGAAATATACGCGAACTTCAAAATATTATAGAACATTCCGTAATTCTTTGCAGAAAAAACAGATTGTCGCCGGATTTGCTGCCGGAATATTTGAACGAGCCAAAACCTTTTATTTTAAATAATCAACAGAATGAAAAGGAAAATTTCCGATTATTGAATCAGGAGCAAAAACGAATTATAGAAATTTTACAAAAAAATAAATACAATAAAATTGCCGCCGCCGCGGAACTGCAAATCGATAGAACTACGCTTTGGCGCAGATTAAAAAAAATCGAAACTATTACAGGCGAAAATTTTTAAAACAATACGTTGCAGTTCCGCAACATATTGTTTCAAAAAATATACAATATCGGTTTAAAAATATATCGGTTAAAAGTTAATATTTTGTAAAATATAACGTTAAATATTTTTTTTTTTTCGTATCTGAAATTTGCTTTTTCTTATCTCTGGATGTTTCTTCGGTTATGTGAAATCAAGCTTTATCAGAGTCATAGCATAACAGAATAAACTCGATAATTTTGGAGGTCGCAGATTTATATCTGCCGAAGGTTTTGATTAAATCCGGATAATGATATGAATATTTTTATTCTTGACGACGAAATCGATATTGTTGAGTTGATGAAAGACGTTCTTAAACTTGAAAACCATAATGTCCGGGGTTTTATTAGATTTGAAGATATGATTAACAACTTAACCGGAGATATTGATTTAGTAATATCGGATATAAATATGCCGGATATAAACGGTTATGAAGCGGCGGAAAAAATTGGAAAAATACTGGGAAATTGTCCGCCGAAGACTTTGCTTATGTCTGCGTCTTCGGTTAATAGAACCGAATATTCGGAATTTGGAAATTCAATACTCGGCGTAATTTGCAAACCGTTTGATTTGGAAAAATTTTTGGAGTTAATCAATAAATTCGAAAGTTTAATTAAACGTTCGGACGATGAAGTCGGCGAGATATATTTCAACGAGTTTCAGTTTGAAATTTCTCATTTTGGGTGAAAAAAATTTATTATAGGAGAGTTTTTATGAAAAAAATTTTATTTGCTTTATTGATTGCGGCGGGAGTTTTGAGTTCGGCTCTTTCTGCGGCTGATAACGGAAGTTATGTAATCGGTCCATACTTGGGTTATCATGAATTTATGAACAGAACCGATTATAAAGACAAAGTAGAATTCGGAGCGAAATTCGAAAAAAACATATCCGGACCTTGGAGTTATGAAATAGGCGCCGGATATATTCCGACAAAAGTAAAATCTACGGGTTCGAAAAAAAGTTGTTTTTTAGGCGGAATTAACGGCGTTTATAATTTTAATTTATCGAACTCGACCATAACCCCGTATTTGGCGGCCGGAGTATCATCGGTGTTCGGTTCTGTGAAGGATATGAGCGGAATCGACGGAGCGCTTGGTTTAAAATATAGAATTAATGAAGACTTAATTTTAAAACCGGAAATTAAGTATATCAGATTCTTTAAAAGCAACCGCGACGATTTTATAGTATCGGCTATGTTAGGATTTGTCTTTGGGAAAAAAACAGTAGCGGCAAATGAGGTTATTGAAAAGAAAGTTGAAACAATTATTCAGCCCGAAATAAAAAAATTCGAAAACGCAAAATACGACGTTTCAGGAAATCTTGAATCAGTCACATTGAAAATAAATTTCGCGACTGCAAAATCCGATATTCAAGACGAATATATGAATGAAATTAAAAATTTCGCGGAATTTCTCAAAAAGAACGAAAACCTTAAAGTTGAAATTCAAGGGCATACGGATAATGTCGGCGAAACCGAATATAACAAAACTTTATCTGAGAGCAGAGCAAATTCAGTCAGAGAAATTTTAATTTCAAAATATAATATCGCCGAAGGACGTATAACTGCAAAAGGTTACGGTCCTGAATTTCCCGTAGCTTCAAATGAAACGGAAGAAGGCAGATTAAAAAACAGGAGAATCGAAGCGGTAATAGTAAAATAAAATTTTTATATTGCTCGGAACATAAAAAAAACGCATTTCAATCTTGACTTGCGATTAACGTCAATGACCTTATATATACAAGCGCGCATATATGTTTTAGAAAAGGTTAAGCGATTCCAATTGGAATCTAATTGGAATCGCTACTTCACTTTATATTTAATGCATTATCCGTGTTAAGAGCATTGTTTTATAGGAGGTATTTTATTTTATGAAAAAATTTTTATTGGCGATATTAATTTTACAATTAACATTACTAAACGCTTTTGCCGAAAAAAGCGAATGGAGCAAATCGCTGAACGTAGCCGCCACATTAAGCCAATCGAAAATTAAATCAGGTTCGTTCGGAGGAATGTCTGAAAATTCAAGTTTGAATTACGGATTGCTGATTAACTGCGAATTAACAAAAGACAATGCCGCTATTAATTGGAAGAACACTTTGAAATTCGAATATGCGCGGAACAGAAACATAATAAAAAATTCAGCAGGCGCTTATGTCTTTAAACCCGTTTGGACTGAAGATATAGATAAACTTGTTCTTGATTCGGTCTACAGATGGAAAATATATCCAAAATTCAATCCATATGCGGCTTTAAATTTTCAAACGACTGTTCTCGACGCTAATTTCGCCGGCGAACAAAAAGCGTTCAGACCTATGCAATTGCGCGAGAGCGCAGGAGCGAGTTCTCCTTTAATAGATAAAGAAAAACAAAAACTTGTAGGCTGAGCCGGATTATACGTCGAACATTTTATAAACGAACCGAGTTATGCGGATTATCCGAGCAACAACGGAATCGAATTAGTGTTTGATTATAAAAACGAATTTAAACAGGATATGGTTTTTCTGTCAAAACTCGGTTTCTATTCAAGTTTTAAGAAAACGATAGATCCTTGGAATATAACCGAAAAATCAACTAAAATTAAAATCGAATGGGACAACACGCTTCTTATAAAACTGACTAAATATCTTAATATGAATTTTAGCTTGAATATTGATAATATCGATATTACCGAAAGCAGAACTCATTACGAATGGGAACAGAAATTAAATCTTGCTTTCAATTATAAAGTTTTTTAAAACCATCAATCAAATTAATCTTAAAATGATTTCAATTTTATTGAAATCATTTTAAGATTAAATACGGATTTGGTATCTTATCAATAAATTTCTTGCATTTACGGCAAGAATATTTTTTGAAGCTCTTTGAAACCTAAATAAATTACAGTGTCTTTTTAAGGGGCAATTTTTCAATCTTCAACTTTTAAAAAGTTGAGGAAAGAGTGAAACGATTTTCGAATATTATATTAAGCCGAATTTACGAAAAGGATTAATCGCAAATTTTACGGTTATTCTTTTCCGATAAAATTCGGCTTAGGGTTAAAGACACAATGCAATTTTTGTATTTATATTCTTTCTTTAATTTTTTTTGCCGGAGTTCCGGCATAGACGCAATAAGGTTCCGTCGACTTGTTAACGACCGAGCCCGCGCCTATTACGCAGCCGGTTCCGATTTCGACGCCGTCCATAATAACGCAATGCGCTCCTATCCAAACGTCGCTGCCGATTATTATTCCTTTAGAAGTTTCAAGTTGCTCGATTATTAATTCTTTTTTGGAAATGTAATTATGACTTGAAGGAATAATCATCGTATGGCCGGCAATCAAAACATTATCCCCGATTTTAACGCCTCCATGTCCGTATATTATTGTAAATGGATTTATATAAACGTTGCTTCCGGTTTCAATAAAACCTCCGTAAAGACGCATAAAAACATTCGGATGAATGTGACAGTTATCCCCGAACTTAATATATTTTCCGTCCGCCCAAATAATCGAATTATATCCGGCGCTGAATTTTTTACCGAACGATACGGCTCCGGAATTAATTATTTTCGAAGATACTGCTATATTTTTTCTGAATATAAATGAATTAGAAATCTTAAAATTAAAATCTTTTATCGAATTAATTATTTTGTTAAACGTATTCATAGCCGGGACTTCTCCCTATAATAAAATTATTTTTCAAATTCAGGAATTTTGATATGTAAGCTATTGTCAAAATTCTGAACCACGTTGGAAACATCGCGCTTTCATTAATTTTCGACGACATATTAAGATGTCCGTATATTAAAGGTTCTTCGCGCCGAAATACAAAACCTCCATCATTGTTCATATTGGCAAACTGCCATATCAAAGCGTTTCTGATTAGTTCGGCGGTTTCAGTTTTTTTATAATCGGACATTTTTGAAAATCTTATCAACGGGTCAATTGAATCGATATCTTCGCAAGCGCTTGAGTTTAACTTGACTCCAAACCCGAAAAATTTATTTTGCGACAGAAGAATAGAATCGATTATTTTTTTGTAAGAACTAATTTTAATACCGTCGTATAATAAAACAACCAAAAAATGATATGCCGCCTGTATCAAAACAGAAATTTCTTCCGGCGTTTGAGGAATAAAATCACCCCAGAATCCCGTAGCGATGTTTATTTTTTTTAATAGCCAGTTATGAATGTATTCGATTGATTTTCCGGCGTTTGTATCGTTAAAAAAATCCCGGCTATACTGAAGAATACAGCAATAATTCATTACGGTATTGCTCGTATAATGAACGCGTTTGCCCCAATCGAGCGAATCCAGTTTTTTATTTATGAAATCAAAACTATACCAATCTTCAATGAATGAGAATTTATATTTGGGTTTAAATTTTAAAGCCGCATAACAGCTTAAAAGATGAACCGCGAGATGACGCGCCCCCCAATAATCTTCGCTATTGTATTTTTCCGAATTAACAGCTTCGTCGTAAAACAATCCGTCGTCTTGATTTTGATGCGAGTTAAAATAATCCGCCCATTCTCGGCGCTCCGTTTCTGAAAGATTTTGGATTTCTCCGAATAAAGATTTTATCATGCAGGCGTAGACCGAAGAGTAAAGAGTCGGCGTATTGCCGCTTGCCGAATATTTATACAAAAATTTTTTTTCTCCGCTCATAGAATCAACATACGACAATGTTTTCCGTTTAAGATTTTCATATTCGAAGCTGTTCAGATTTTTTATTCCGTTTTTAAACCAAATAAATAGTTTGTCTTCAAAATTTCTTTGTTGAGAAAACCGGTAAAAAAATTTATTATCGGCATAAACAAAAATTTTTTCCAGTTTTCTGATTATAAAATTATTTTTCATATTTATTCAGCGTTATCAGTTTTCCAAAAAATAAAATTCTGTTTTCAGCAGTTTCGCCTTCAAATATAATATCGAAATATTTTGATAATTCGGCTCTGAACCAATCTATATTATACCATTCCGGAAGAGGGGGTTTTTCAGAATTTTTTTTTCGCGATTCTGAGGGATTATATCTGCCAAAAGGCATAAACTCAATAAAAATATATTTTTTGGTGTAAGACATTATTTTTTTTAAAATATAAACAATAGGATAATTCTGACCGAGTAGCAGGTGATGCATAAGAGCCATTGCTATAACGCAATCGGTTTTCATCCTGACGTCGGGACTTTCAGCTCCATGAACAATATGAGGGCTTAACGGATTTAACAAAACAGGAGTTAAATTAAAATTATCGTTTTTAGAACGGTTATACATAAAATCTATGGCGTATTCGTCGTAATCTGAACAAAAATATTTCTCAGGACTACAATTTTTATTAACCATAACCGCGAATAATCCGCAGTTTCCGCCGAACTCTGTGAACGATTGAATATTAAATTTTTTAATGTATTCAATTATTTTAGCGAATCGCGGCAGGGTTTCAAGTTCGGATATTTTATTAAAATAATTTTCATTGTAATCAGACCAGTCTGTTTTAATTTTTCTTAAATTTAGTTTTTGGAGTTTGGATTCTAATCGGCTCATTTCAGGTTTTAAAAAATAGTATGGAATTGTTTTAAAAATAAACAAGAATATTCTAAATAATAAATTTTTCGATAATTTATGAGCAGACTGATTACTATCGGGAAATACGCAATATTGAATAAATTGATAATATTTTTTTATAATGCGGTTTAAAGAATCAGGATTCAATAGCCGTAACGCTGGAAATTTAAAGTATAAAAATTCAGAATATCGCGGTTGTAAAAAAGTATGGAGCAGACTTCTTGCCATAATATTATTGCCTGCCGCCCAAAGTTTTAAAACATCTATATATTGATTTTTAAAACTTTGATAAGAAAATAAAGATTTCAAATCATCATTATCTTTTACTTTTATGAATCCTCCCAAATCTATGTATTTGGGAACGCAGTTTTCAAAAACGATATTATATGAATGGCAGTCTTTTATTTGATACCTGTATTTTACCGCAATTTTATTGATTTTAATAATCGTTAACGCGGCGTCTTTAAGCATTGAGAAAGACCATTCAAAAGGAAGCGTAAGCGTTTCAATTTTTTTATGTTCCACCACAATAGAATATTTTTCGGTATAAAAATCCGTTATAAAACTTTCAGGAAACAATTTTTCAGAAATAAGATTTGAAATCAATCCCGATGAAAAAAGGTTTTCAATATGATTTATATGGGAAAGATTTATGCCTCGAAACATTTTGTTATTCCAGAGGAAAACTCTGCCTGTCGAATCGACTAAAGACGAACTTATATAATTAATTTCATTTTCAGGTATAAACTTTTTATTATTCGGGTTATCCATTATCATTTTTTGAATCTAAATAAAAATATTTTTTTTAACGTATTTTTCAAATAAACCAATCTAAAAATATTATGCCATAATTTTTGAGATACCGGAATTTTTTTTTTAAGCGGATAAATGAATTCAACAAACTTAAGGGATTTTATTATTTTTTTTCCGCGTCCGATTTTTTGATTAGCGTAATAATTTTTTTTGTTGAAATTTTCCGCGTCGATATTTTGAAGAATTATATTTCCGCCGCCGATATTCGCTAATATCTTATATCCGGCGGACAAAGCCAAGCGTTTAATTGTGTAAGAATCGAATAAATAATTATGCGCGTTTTGCAGCGTCCCGAGCAAATCGCTTCCGGTGCCGCCTCCGCCGAATAATAATAAATTTCTTGAAGGAATATTTATATTTATAACAGCTTTAGATTTCAAAATCTGTTTTATATCTGTTAGAAATTTTAATGGGTTATCAGTGTGTTCAAGGATATGCGACAAAAGCAGATAATCTGTTTTAACATTCATTTTAACCGCGGTTTCAAGCCCGCCTTTATAGAGATTTAAATTTTTTTTCTTTCCGTATTCAATATAATCCTCGTCATAATCAAATCCGTAATGATCAATATTTTCTCTCATAAAAGGCATAAGATTCCAGCCGCCGCCGCATCCGAGTTCTGCCGCAGTTTTGGTTTTATTTATAAAAGATATTAATTTTACGTTATCGTAATGAAACTTATATTTTTTTTCAAGTTCCTGAAAATTGATATTATCTTTTCCGTCATAAATTTTTCTGTAGTATTCGGAATAGAAAATAACGAGACTTTTTTGAGTCATTTGATCAAGAGAAAAAATTATTCCGCAATTATCGCATACCGCCGTATTCAATGGAATTCCGTATCGGTCTTTTTCGGAGATAAGAGTAAAATTAGTTTCGCCGCATAAAACGCACGATGGAATTTTTTTTAATACTATTCTGATATCGTTTGAAAAATCAACTATGCTTTGTTTCTGAACGCCGTTTATGTTAATCAGCGGCATTCCGTCGTTTTTATATCTTTCAGAAATTAATTTTTTGGTAATCATACCGTTTAATTGCCCCGTAGTTTTTGTCTTATCGGCATTTCGCTTTGCGTAATAATTTTTTCAGCCGTTCCCCAAATTTTATTGGCGTTTCTTAACCTTTTTGCGAGCATATCCATTCCCATCACCTCGACGCTTGCCGATTGATCGGTTCCCCACATTTCGTGATCAATCGTAATATGCCGTTCAATTACTACCGCGCCGAATGCTACCGCGAACAAAGTCGGTTCAAGACCGTATTCGTGCCCGCTATATCCGATAGGACATTCATATCTTTTTTTTAATGTTTCAATTACTCTGAGATTCAATTCGTCAATTGGCGTCGGATAACTTGAATTAGTATGCATTAAAACATAATTTTTAGCGTATTTTTTAAGCGTTTCAACCGCGCCGTCAATTTCCTCAATGGAACTCATTCCGGTTGATAAAAGTATTGTCAATCCGCTTTTAGCCGATTCAATAATCAGCTCGTTATTTGTCAGATGAGCGGACGGAATTTTTAAAAAAGGAACTTCGTAATCTAAAATAAATTCAAGACTTGGAATATCCCAAACCGATGCGCTCCAGTTAATTGGTTTCTCTCTGCAATAAGAATCAATATAATTAAATTCTTTTTTTTCAAACTCAATTTTTTTTCTGTAATCAATATAAGAAATTTTTCCCCACGGCGTATCTCTTAGAATATTTTTTTGGGCTTCCGGAACGCATAAATCCGGCGTTCGTTTCTGGAATTTTACGCAATCCCATCCGCAGGCAAACGTCGCGTCAATAAGTTTTTTAGCTATCTGCATATCGCCGTTATGGTTAATTCCTATTTCTCCGATAAGATACGGTTTATCAAGATTTTTAAAATCTATATGTTTCATTTTACGCTCCGTAAATCATATTGTTAAAATTATAATATAATTCTTCCAATTTTGTTTTTGATAATTGCGGCATATTTAATATTGAACTGTAATTGACCGAAATATTTTCGTTATATGATTTGTCAATATAATTGCGTTCAACGCATAAATCGAATAATTCTGTTCCATGATAAGGAGCGAAGATTGAGAGAGCTATGCTGTCGGCTCCAATTTTTTTCGCAAATTCCGCGGATAAAATAATGTCCGATTCTGTTTCGTCAGGCAGTCCCATCATAAAATATGCGGTAGTTCTGATTTTATATTTTCTGCAGTTTTCAAAAGCTTTTAATATTGTTTCATCAGAGGTTTTTTTGTTTAATATTTTTTTGCGTATATCCGGATTGCCTGATTCAACCCCGATTCCGATTGTTGAGCATCCGGTATTTTTCAAGGTTTCAACCTTTTTTTCATCAAGCAAAGTGTCGGCTCTCGTTTGAATAAAAAAAGGCAGATTTATGAATTTTTGGTAATCGCCGCAAAATTTTTGAAATCGTTCAGCTCCCATCATAAGCCAGTTTTCATCGTTAAAAAAAATTAGTTCGAGCGAATACTTATTTTTAAAATATTCGATTTCGCGAATAACATAATCGATTGGTTTTTCCCTGTGATAATGTCCGTTTGATTTAAATAATTTTTGAAACGTATGATTTGCGCAATACGAACAGTTAAACGGACAGCCTCGAGAAGTTTCAAAAAATCCTGTTTTCCAAACTTTTCCCATAAACGGTTTAAATAAATGCCTGCCGTCAAATATATCCCAGTCCTGTAAAGCGAAGGGTTCCCAATCATAATACCCGCTTAAAGTTAATTCTCCTATTTCTTTTGTTTTTCTTAATTTAATTATTAAATTGGAAATGTCTTTTATTTCCAAACCGTTTTGAACCGAGTCTGCAAGTTTTAACAATGCGCGTTCGCCTTCGCCAATGCAAACAACATCGACATTATCGTCATTAATAAAAAATTCAGGCGATACAGTCGGAAAAATTCCGCCGGCAATTATTACCGCATCAGAATTGGCTCGAGCGGTCTTGAATAATTCCCGAGCCGCGCCATAATTGTTTTCCACTATGGAAAACCCTATTATTTCAGGATTGAACGTTTTAATTTTTTTTGTAAATTCCGCGTTTATATCCAAAGGTTTTGACTCGCCCCAATATCCGCTCATATCAACTTTTTTCACAACGCCGGTTTTTTCTCTTGCATTATGATCCAATTTATCAGGCGCCATAAATGTTATATCAAACAAATCAGTTATATGTCCGCAGGATTTTAAGACGCCGGATAATACGGAAATGCCAAGCGGGATAATCGGATAACCTTCGCGGTTAGGATAAACAAATAATACTCTGGTCATATAATTGTTTTTGATAATATAATATTTTTTACTTCAAGAAGCCATTTTCTTCGCAATTCATCATCGCTGTCAGCTATTACGCGAAATATTTTTCTGAAATATTTTTCTATTCCGCAAAAACCGAATACGCATTTTTTCCATATATTTTCGAGCGGGTCGTTGAAATAAGTATTTTCTCTAAGCTCTGGCGTATTGGAAGTGTTGAAAACAATACCGCATTTGCATTTTAATTTTTTCACAGGCAATCCCCCGCCATTATCGTCCGGAAGAAAATCATATGCGTAAGGAGGTCTGATAATTCTATCTATGTATCCTTTTAGTATCGCCGGCGGCTGTCCCCACCAGTTTGGATGTATAAAAACAATACAGTCGGTATCAATTAATTCGTCCGCGTATTTTTTTACAAGCAAATCAACCGATTTATCCGAACTTAATTCTTCAACGGATAACACGGGATTAAATCGTTCTTCATATAAATCGTGTTTATATATTTCAATTTTATTTTCGAAAAACGTAGAGCAAACCTCGTTATAAATTGCGTGATTAAAACTATTTTTATAGGGATGCGCAAGTATAACGCTCGCTTTCATAAGTATTCGCCTATTAATTTCATATCGCATCGTTCAGAACATTTTATCCCGGGAGTTTTATAAAAATGATCGTTGCGTAATTTTTCGTATGCTTCGGAATTCCATATTTCGTATAGCGATTTTGTTTTACAGTTTCCTAATATAATCTCGTTGTTATAATCTTCTACGCATTCGACTGATTCGCCGTTTGATTTTATTGTCATTGAAGACCAAGGAAACTGACAAAATTCAGTCCAGTGAATTGATTGGGTTCCAATATTTTTTTGCTGATACCATTGCTGGTCCTGACTTTTAAGATAAATATAAACGTCATAATTTTTAAACGCTTTTTTTAACTCTTCGAATTCTTCTGAAAAATCGGAAGAATTATTCAGGTTCAACATAGTTATTACTATAGTAGTTTGATAATTATTCTTTTTTTTTAATTCAAGAAGCTTTTCGATTTTTTTGAAGCTTTGAGTAAAATTCGATTGCGAACCCCTGATTTGCTTATGTTTCGCGTCATCGACGCTTTCTATCGAATACTTAACGTATCCAAGCCCGTTTTCAAACATCTCTATTGTTTTATCAATATCAATATTAGCCGGATTGCAACTGAAATACGAGGGAATTCCTTTTTTTCTTAGATAAGCTATTCGATTCGGCATATCTTTATCAAGCAGCGGATCGCCGTATCCGTGCAATACTAAAACTTTTGGAATAATGAAAAGAAAAAAATGATTTTCGCTCATTGACTCTTTTTTTATATTATAATTTGTTTGAACGAAATTTTCCCATTGATTTAATTCCGATTCCGAAAAAGGTTTTAATTGATCCGCGATTTTTTGAAACAAATCTAAACTTATTGTTTCGACTTTTCGCGTCATCATTGTTGTGCGCGGACACATTACGCAACGCATATTGCAGGCGTTGGTGGTTTCAATATTATAAATAACCGGCTCTTTAGACCTGAACTCGTTAAATTTATTTTTAACAAATTCTAAATCAAATCTTTCTCCGGCTTGCAGTCTTTTTTTTAAATCGAATATTTTCTGATAAAAAAAAATGTCGAACATTATTTCATCTCCATATAATAATAAACTTCTTTGAGCGCAGTCAGAAATTGTTCCAATATTTTCAAAAACTTTTCGCGTGTCATTTCAGTTATTTATGTGAAAAGTAAATTATAAATTTACGACGCTGAAAGTTGCAACAAGTTGCAAAGAGCGTCGAATTTTACATAGCCGTTGATGAAATCAACGGTTAATAAAAAATATGAAAACGACCCTGAATAGGGGTCGAATTTCAAATTATCTTCAATTTCAACCCTTATTCAGGGTTGGATACGCAAGTAGTTTTATACCAAATCGAATTTCTTCAAAAAACTAAAAGATTTCCTTTCTGTATATTCATTATAAAAAAAGCGGAACTTCCGGGAAGCTCGCTCAGTCTCTTTTAATCTTCTTTGGTTAATTCCCCGAAGCTTGCTTCGGAAAATATAAAGTTATAAAATCTTTTTGATACCTCGCAGCTTGCTGCGAGGTAGTTCATTTCCCCCCGAATTTTTTTATTGTTTTATACAATATATCGGCTTTTAATTCCGCAAGATTCAAATCTCTGTAATTAGTTTTAAACTGCATTATTTTTGGCTGAATAGATTCCGCAACGGGACACAAGCCTTTTTCATATTTGATGTTTTTATAAATTTCAGGATACCTTGAAATAAATTTTCTATCTGCAATAACCGGTTCCAGATATGGAACAGACCAAGCTCCGTAGACGCCGTCTCCGCCCGCTTCAATATAAGATTTTCTGAAGTCTTCCCAGCTTACTTCGATGCTTGCGTCGCCGTTATAAACAACGCCGAGCGTATAATAAGAATTTGTTCTATCCTGAGCGGTATATTGAGGAATAAGATAATCGCAGCTTTTCATAACGTCAATAAAAAGTTTTGCGGATTTCACTCTTAAATCCACAAGCTCTTCAATGCGTTCAAGCTGAGCAAGCGCGACTGCCGCGTTAAATTCGGGAAGCCGGTAATTCCAGCCGATAGTATCGTGTCGTTTGTATTGCGGATTTTGAAACGCGTCTTTTCTTAGTCTTACTCTGCCTTCTACCGCTGACAAATGCTTGAATCCGTGTCCGCCTATTTTTCTGCTTCTTTCCGCAAGTTGTTCGTTGTCCGTAATTAAAATCCCGCCTTCGCCGCACGAAATATGTTTTGTGTTTTCAAAACTATAACTTGCCATATCTCCAAAAGTTCCGGCTAATTTATTTTTGTATCTGCTTAAAAAACACTGGGCGTTGTCTTCAATGACCGCTATATTATTTTGCTTTGCAATTGAGATAATTTTATCCATTTCAGGCGGAAGCCCGTAAATTGAAACCGTCATTACGGCTTTAGTTTTTGGAGTGATTTTTCTTTTAAAATCTTCCGGATCAATAGTAAAATCTTTAGGATTTATATCGCAATAAACAGGAATCGCGTTTGTATGAATTGTTGCCGTAGTATTCATAATAACGGATAAAGCCGGAGATATAACTTCGTCTCCGGGTAAAACTCCGCATGCTTCAAGCGCCGAGTGAAGCGTCGACGTTCCGGAATTCATTGCTACAGCGTATTTAACGCCGAATTTTTCAGCGAACTTTTCTTCAAGAATATGATTCCAGCTTCCCGCGGTCGCAGACCAATTTTCGGATTCGAGAACTTTTTTTAAGTATTCGTATTCGTTTCCAAGATATTTAGAAGGATTTTTGATTTCTTCGTTAGATAAAGATATAGACATATATTTGCTCCGCTATTTATTAACGCAAAAAAATTTTTTGTGAGGTTTTAGTTTTTTGAATTAGCGCATTAAATCAATTTTTAAGAAAATTCAACAACCGCGAAAGCGGTTGAATTTTACATAACCGCAGGAAGACTGCGCAAAGCGCATGAAAACCTGCGGCGCAAAAAAACTAAACTCGCCAACCATGAAAGGGTTGAATTTTACTACAATTTTACATTTGACCCGTTCAGTGTAGATATTTTAATTTTTTAATGAACGCTATTTCAAACTAAAATGTTACAATTTTTTTTTATTCATTAAGAATTATTTTAATATTAATTTTGTTTTCTTTTTCTGGTTTTCTAAAAATCTTTCCTGCAAATATTGATTTATTTTTATTATATCCGGATTTTCGTTTAAAAAATCCATTATATCCCGCAAACTAAAATCTTTTTTTTCTATTTTATAAAAATGTTCGATTATTGTTTTGAAGAATTTGAAATCGTCCTCATAATCTAAAGTCATTCTTATTTCAGGTCTTCTAAAAATTTCAGGAACGTCTTCCAATATCTGAGTTTTAAATTTTCCGGTTTGCGTAAAATAAACCCACATCATTTCAGTGTCCTCTGTGTTTTTTATCCGGCATACTTCGTTCAGCGCTTCGGTTTTTATCGCGTATGTGAATGAACCGCAAATTAAATCCTTTCCCTCGATGAAATCAGGGTTTGACGCTTCATACTGTTTAAAACCCAAATCAATAAGTTCAGGTTCGCAAAACAAATCATCTCCGTCGGCAGTAACAAAAAATTCAACGCCGAATTTTTCAGCGGCGTTTTTCCAGCGCATTAATTTATCCTCGATTGCTCCCTGATAAAAATTTATGCCGTTCCGTTCCGCTATCTCGCATAATTTTTTATCTGCTTCAAGATGCGTAGTGCATAAAATTATCTTTTTGGCATACTTTGATTTTTTTACCCTTGTTATCAAATGTTCAATTGTAGATTTATCTTTTATTTTCAAAAAACATTTTTCCGGAAGCCGCGTCGACCCCGATCTAACAGTTATAAAAATCGCTTTAACCATATTTTACCGCCTTGAAATTATTTTACAAAATAATTATAAAGAACTTTTTACCGCGTCGGTCAAATCGCGGACTCCGAGCTGTCCCGCCCCGTTGTTTCCAAAAAACCGGACCGAGCTATCGCTTTTCAATGTCGCGGAATGATAAAAACCGATTGGTACCGCTTTGGTAACACCGACGGACTTGTGTAATTATCGTCTCTGCAATTTGTCTGAAACGCCGCAACCAAAAAAACAAAAATAGTTTTAATAAAATTTTTTTCGATCATAATAAATAATTACTCAATATCATCATCTTCTTATAAATCTTTTCACGAAAACATAAGCCGGATAAACCGGAAAAGCCGTTTTAATTATAAAAAATATTTTTGCTATACATATTAAGAACATTTATTATAATGGCATATAAGTGTATAATTTAATAAATCAGAAGTCAAATGAAATTTATTGACTAATTTTTACTGAGCGCAGTCGGAAATTGTTCCAATATATTTAATAAACTTTTTGTAAGTCATTTCAATTGTTTATGTGAAAAGTAATTTTTAATTTAACGTTACTATTCAGGTCTATTTATAAAAATAATACAAAAACTAAAACCGTTTTAACGGTTTAAAAAAGTAGCTGAATAATAATCATCTTTTTGTGTTATTCTTTATTCGCGGGGATTCGCGACAATTCGCCGGAAAAATTTTTCCCGCGAATCTACGCCAATCTACGCGAATAAAAGAAATCTTTTTAAACTGCAAATTTTCTTTATAATTTTAAAATATTAATCTTTTTTTTTATTATTTAAATTATTTCCTGAATATTTTATTTAAGGGTTTAGTTTATTATATTATATTAATTATATTATATTATATTATTTATTATATTTCTTTTATTCATTCTATTCGTGTTATTCGTGGAAAAAAATTTCTTTCGCGGATTTAATTGAATAATACAATTCCAATTTCAAATAGTTAAAAAAAAACCCCGTATTCTAAAACTAAAACACGGGGTTTTTATTTTTTCTCTATTCGTTTTTATATATTCGCTTTATTTGCGGTTTCTTATTCCGCAGATTTTACGAATACTATTTCAATTAAAACCAGAATCCAAGCGAGAATCTATGGTTGTCTTTATCAAAATCTCCCAGACCTTTTTCAAATGCATAATCCAAAGACAATCTGTCTTTTATAACAATGCCAAAACCTGTGGTAAAATCTCCGTCGTTCAAACCTAATCTTAAAAATAATGTGTTGTTATAATTATATTCGGCGCCGAGATTTACTCTTATTTTATCAGACAAATCTTCATTATCTCTATCCAAATCTAATCCTGCTGCAAACAGGAAATCATCGTAGATTTTTGTCGATAACCCTAATTTATATGAAGGGTCGACATTTTCGCCGCTTAAATCTGTGGCAAGGTTTCTAACCATAAAACCGAGACTTGTTTCAGTTATTGGCGAATTCTCGTTTTTAACAAGATTTGTCATAAGTATTGAAACGTCGAATCCGGTTCCCGACGTTCCTACATTATCAGCATTTGTTCTATCTGTTTTAACTTTAAATCTTTTAACGCTTAATCCGGCATATAAATCTTTTTTAGCTTTAATTCCGGCGGCTAAAGTATACATATCGTCAACCCAGCTGTTAGTTTTTTTAGTAGCTCCAAATCCTTCTTCCAAATCAGCCGAATGTCTTAACCAGCTTGCGCCTAATCCTAACGCGTCGAGCGGTTGAGCATACGACAAATAACTCTGATTAATTCCTTCGTTATAAACGTCTGAATACATAAAACTTACATTGCTTTTTTTGGTTAATGCGAGAGCCGCAGGATTCCAATATACCGCGTCAGCATCTCTTGCCACTGAAACAAACGAACTGCCC
>DAINAU010000061.1:0-23304 GCA_036733285.1 bacterium | reverse complement strand
TTTTTTTCAATATGGTATCAGATTCGTTCCCCTGACTTCGGGTTGTCTGAAATTAAAATAATATTTTGAGTTGGTTTTCATTCAAAAAAAATTAAAAAAACTAATTGAAATGTTGGTTAATCCACCTGACCAGTTACGATTTTAAAATATTGTATATTGGGCTTTATTTTAAAATTCCAAGGTGTTTTACAATCCAAACCAAAACGTCAGTAATATACAAAAATGAAATTAATATTCAAATTATAAAAGTTTAGTTTTGAATTATTTAAAAAATAAAAAAATTACTCTCTATGGTCTTTTTGGGGTTAGTATTTTCCGCCGAATTTTATTGTGAACGACAGAGTATGGGCGCCGCCTAAAGTTTCGTGGCTGCGGTAAGCATAGTCTATATCTCCGAAACTATGCTGAAGACCGGCTCCAAAAGTCAAGGACGATTTTTGATTGACGTTCATATAATCAATCAATCCCATACGCAACGCGAAGTTTTTAAAAAACAAAGTTTCAATTCCGAGATTCAGCGTATTTTCAAGTTCGGAATTAATTACAAAATCAGCGGAGAAAGTAGTTTGTCTAATGATTTTCGGAAATGTTTCATCGTTCATAAATGAAAAACCTATTCTTGTTTTCTTGGGAAGTTCATAGGACTTTCCGCCGAAACTCATTTTGTCTCCGAAATTCTGAAATGATAATCCGAAATTAATTTTATTATATTCGGTTAAAAAAATATTTGAAAATAAAACGCCTGCGTCAAACGCGATTGCCGAACTTTTCTTATCGTAAATTTTATTGGAAATATAAGACAACGCTAAACCCGCTCCGAATTTTTTTGATAATAAAAATCCGGCGCCGGCTTTTATCTGATAAGAATTGTTTCCGAACTTTCCAGTTTGATTGCCAAACGCGTCGCGTTCAACGTCGTCTATGCTTGTCATTTTAAGACTCGCGGCTAAAGCGAATTTTTTTTGCGGTTTTAAAGAAACGGCAAAATATTCGTTTTTAATATCAGCGTAATATTCATAATGAGAAAAAGCTATTTGATTGCTGTCGGCAAAGGAAATGCCCGCCGGATTAAAATCGAAATTAAAAACGCAGTCTGATACGCTTGAATAAGCGTCGCCCATTCCCGAGGGTTTGGCTCCTTGAGTCAAATGCAGAAATTCTGCGGTTTCAAGTCCGTAAACAGAACCGGTTCCAGTTAAAAACAATACGGCGGAAATCAACGTGATAAATAAAATTTTTACTATTTTTTTTTTTAAAGTTTGAAAAATTTTATTTTTGAAAAATCTTAATAATTTCATTTTTTCCACCAAGTTTCAAATCTAATTGTTATTGCCAATTTATTACGGTTAATTTTTCTATCCATTTCCCGTTATCAGTTTTTGCGTGAAACAAATAAGTTCCGGGCGCGGCAAAATCCCCGTATCTTGTATTTCCATACCAACGGGCGTCAAGCGAACCGTCCCCGTCAAAATCGTTTATTTCCTGAGGTCCCGAAAGCGTTTTTATAAGTTGACCCGACAAATTGTATATTTTTATTTCAAGCGTTTTAGTAGAAACAGCCGGTCTGAAAACGACAAAATCCCATTGATTAATTTTTCTAAACGGATTGGGAAAATTTATCACGGCGCGTTTGTCTTTGTCTATAACCTGTCTTTTTAATTGAACCATTTTCATAGCGTTGTAAGCGTTTAATCTGCCTTTTCCAGAATTTGAGGGGTCGTTTGAAACCGGATAATCGGCGCTTCTAACAAGAATATCTTTAACTTCCCAAGGTTTTAAATCGGGATTGTAAGAAAGAAGCAATGCCGCGACTCCGCTTACAAACGGCGCCGAAGCTGAAGTCCCATTCCAATATTCAATAGTTCCGTCCGGTTTAGGAAAATAAATATTTTCGCCGGGAGCGTATAAATCTACGCTGCCGCCGTAATTTGAAAAACTCGAACGGCTGTCAAGCTGTCCCGAAGCGCCGACTGATATAACGTTTCCGAAATCCGACGGATAATTATCCGAATAATCGTTGTTAGCGTTGCTGTTTCCTGAGGAACCGATTAAAACTATATTATTATTGTAAGCGTAATTTACCGCTTCTTCTTCAAGCGAGTCATACGACGAACTTCCCAAACTCATATTAATAATTTTCGCGCCCATTTTTACTGCGTAATAAATTCCTTCTATTACCGTAGAGGAAGTTCCAAGCGCCTGTCTTCCGTCGTCGTCAGCCCCAAGACATCTTACCGGAAGTATTTTTCCGCCTTGAATTACTCCGGCTCCGAAAGTGTCGTTATTAGTTTCAGCGCCTATGATAAGCGAACACCAAGTTCCATGACCGTCGAGGTCAAACATATTAGGAAACGAATTATCCATTTGCCATTTGTTTCCCGATTGAACCGCGCCGACAAAATTAAAGCCGTTATAATCGTCGATATATCCGTTATTGTCGTCGTCGATTCCATTTCCTGAAATTTCAGAAGAATTTATCAGCATTCTGTTTTTTAAATCGGGATGATTAGTATCGATTCCTGTGTCGAGAACCGCGACAATTATGTTTGAATACAAACCGGAATCGATATTCCATGCATTGTTTGCAAGTATTTTTCCGAGTCCCCATTGTTTTCCGTTTATTGCGGGGTCATAATCAGGGTCGTTTGGAACAACATAATTTTTTTTATAAATATAATTCGGCTGAACAAACGCCGCTTCCGAATCTGATTTAAATAAATTTCTAAAATTATCAAATGACGATGAAGAATCTAATTCGAACAAAACTATGTTATTAGATAAAACCGAAACGTTAGTTATTCCGCCGATATTATTATATTCCTGAATTTTGAAATTAATATTTTCAGAATTAACAAATTTTACAAGCAATTGATTTTCGGCAATTTCTCCGAACGCCGCGTGTTTTATGGCTTTAAATTTAGCAGCGTATAAATTTTGAATGCATAAAGCGAAAAACATAAATATAAAAATAATTTTTTTCATAGATAAATACCAAGTTTTATAATATATGAATTATATTGAACAACAGCAAACGACTGTTTAATTTTGCGCTATATTTTATATCGTAATTTATTCTTTAAAATTCGACCCTTTCAGGGTCGCGTTTTGTTTTCACATTTTTCCGTTCCGCGTTTTTTCGTTTTCGTTCAATCGACAACCGCGAAAGCGGTTGAATTTCACATAACCGCAGGCCGCAAGCCTGCGGAGAATTACCCGCTCCCGTATCTCCTCGACCCTGACAAGGGTCGAATTTTACATAACCAAAACATTCCGCCGTAGCGCAGAAAGGCATCCTGCGGAAAGACGCTTCTACTATCTCGTTCCTCAACCCTTAAGGGATTGAATTTACGCGATATTTTATATCGCAATTTATTCTATAAAATTCGACCCTTTCAGGGTCGCGTTTTGTTTTCACATTTTTCCATATCGCGTTTTTCCATTCCCGTTCTATCAACAACCGCGAAAGCGGTTGAATTTCACATAACCGCAGGCGCAAGCCTGCGGAGAATTACCCGCTCCCGTATCTCCTCGACCCTGACAAGGGTCGAATTTTACATAACCGCATGCGCTCGCATTCTAATGAACTTTGTTTTCCTATAATTTTTTCCCGATTACAATCCTGTTCTTAAAACGTCACAGTCCCTTCAAACACGATAAATTTTGTTTTTTCATAATAATCTTCCGCGTCTAAAGCCGCGTTTATGTCGTAGTAAGCGGCTCCTCTGCTTTTAAGATTCTCTTTGAATTTTTCATTCAAACTATTTGAAAAATAAATATCTTTGTCCTCGTCTTCGGCAAACAAACCGAGTCCGTAAGAAAATTTCACATAAACAACATCCGAAAAATTATATTTCAGACCGATATTGCCGTTAGTAAAATTATCATCAAGATTTTTCCCTGTCAAAGAAAAATCGTCGATACTATATTTTTTATATCTCCATCCTGAAAACGCCGATAATTTTTTCGTGAGTTTATAGGATAATTGAGTTTTGATTTCGTGAGTTTTCATATCTTCAGATGTAAGATTCGAAGCGTTGTAGGTATTGAAATAATCGTTGAATTTAAAACTGAATTTATCAGCCGGAACAAAATTCAGATTCAAATGAAGCTTCTGAATTTTCGATACTCCGTCGATTTCAAAATTCCTGAAATTATAATCGTCAAACATAACGCTGTAATTTACATTATTTTTGTCGTCGGATTTCTGATAAGAATAATTCAGTCCGATATCAAAATTTTTATTTGGAAAATATTTGAATTTATAATTTATTTCATACCATTTTTTTGAAATATCCGAAGCGTTTTGATTAACATTCGTATAATTTTCTTTTGAAGAAATATCGCGCGATACGAGTTCAAATCCGGTTTTAAAAAAATTTTTATTTTGCAAAACGGCGCCGAAAACTATTTTATCTTCGTCAAAATATTCTCCCATTAACCTCCGCAAAGCAAGAGGATTTGAAGCGTTTCCGCCTATTTGATCGTTAATTCCATCGTTATAAACTAAAGCCGCGCATCTGCTTTGAGTAATGACGTATTGAAAATATAATTTCATTAAATCTGTCAAAGACATACTGCAATCAAAACTGAAATTCTGTTTGTAATTTTTATCGGAAGACATTTTATCAAGAAAATCGTAATGATACCAATCGTCGTTATAGTTTCTCGGATGTTTAATCCAGCCGTCCGTATCGTTCTCAGTTATTTCCGTATTGGTTCCGTCGGGACTTCCATAAGCGCCGTCGTCGTCCTGACTTCTTAAAAAAGTAAGTCCAAAATTAAATTTATTAAATTTCGAATTTATTCTGGAACCTATTAAATCCTCGTTCGATGATTGTTTATCGCTATAAAAAATCAAAGCGTTAAATTTTTCAAATTCCTTAGCAAATTGTATTACATTATAATCTCTGCCGAATTTATGATATTTAGTCCGTTCGTCGTCATAAAAATATATCCCGTTTTGAAAATTCGGAGCGTAGGCGTCGAGCAATTTCGACGGTTCCGTAAAATCCAATATGCGTTCGCCTCTGCCTCCGTAAATATAAATATGTTCATTTTTAAAAGTAATATGTCCTTCGTCAACCTTTGAAGAATTTTCAATCCATCCCTGATTGAATCCCGCCTGACGTTTTATGTTATTCGACCTTAAAACATTCAATTGAAAAGCCGCATGAATATCCGCGGAAATATTTATCAGAACGTTTAAATCAATGTTGTGAACCGGTTTTTCATTTCTCCATCTCTCGTTTTTTTTGAAAAACTGAATAAACTTGTAATCGCCGAATATGAATATTCTATTTCCAAGATTAGTATTGCCGCCGGGAAATTTAAACGCTTTAGCCATCGGAAGTTTAACGTCCAATTTTCCGTCTTTTGAAATAATTGAAAAAACAAAATTCCCGCCGTCGTCTGCTCCAACCCAGTTATCGTCGTTTATAACATACTTATATTCATACGAACCTTCGTTCAATTTCAGTTTCAATTCCCAAATTCCTTCTGAATTTTTTGACAAAAAATTCGCGTTTTTATTCCATTCGTTAAAAGTTCCGGCAACGCTTATTTTAGAAGCTGACGCGTCGTTAAATCTAAAAACCGCAAAACCGTTGTCCATTGACAAATCTATGGGTTCGGCGTTCAAAATATTTGCCGACGCCGCAGTCAATATTATAAGTAAAATAATTTTAAACTTAAACATTAAACGCCTCCAAAAGCAAAACAAAATCGTTTTAAAAAAAGCGAATAAATCTTATCAGACGGTTCAGTTAAAACCAGACTCCCATTTTAAAGAAAACCTTATCTGAACTCGGATAATCTCCATGCCAACCCGAATCGTATTCGAGAAGCATTTCCGCATTATCATGAATTTTATATTTTAATTGAGCAAACACATTTTCGCTTCTTCTTTTCAAATAGGGCTGATAGTTAATTGTAAATCGATTGAACGAAGTTAATTTTTTCGTAAGATTAATGCTGTTTTCTAGAGACAACTCGTTTTTTTTGAATTGAGTTCCGATGTCCTGAATTTTGTAATAGAATTTATACCACATATTAGACAAATCACGTTCAATCTGAATATAATAAGTCGGATAATTCATATCATTTATTGCGTCAATATAATAACTGTATGAAGTCTTGAATTTATATCCATGAATGAAATCAATAAAAACTTCGGAATAGGTTTCCGCGCTTTTTTTTACGTTGTCAGAATCTTCTTTATACGTATTTCTTAATACAAAAGTGATTGCTTTTTGAGGAAGATTATAATAGATTTCGTTATAGTAAGCTTGTTCGTCTCCGGTTCTTTCATACCCGTCGTTTGCAAGATAATTCCTATAATTTTTTCCGAAATTCCAATACATTGTTTTATAGCCGAGTTCCCCAAAAATTGCGGATTTAAAACGAAGCCATTGAAGTTCTGATTTGAAAGCTAATGAATCAGTCGAAGGTCTTTGTCCCGGGTCTCTGCTTTTAAGTACTTCGTTTGAAAAAAACATATCTTTAATTTTCCATTGAGTGAAAAGACCGAAAAAACTGTTGTAATCGTCGCCGTTATCTCCCCATCTTTTTTGTCCGTAGCTTATATTGTATTTTAACTTAATTTTTTTGATTTCGTGTCTGATAGTATAAAAATTAAAATCGTCTGAACCGTCGTCTTTCTGATCTCCTATGAAAAGAGTTCCTGAAAAATTATTCGGCATCCACCAGTCAGAGCGCAAACCCTGAATATCATAACCGTTCGCCACAATATTTATTATATGATCCGGCTGCCATAATCTATCCTGATTATAATAATAAATTAATTCCATACCGCGCGCGTCGTTTTTTCCGGTCAATCTGTATTTTATGTTTGCTTCGCTTAAATTCATATTGTTTGCGGGATTGCTTCCGCCTGCGCTCAATTTTATAAAAGTTTCAACGTTCTTAACGTTATCAGACCAGAATTTTAATTCAAGATAATGATCAGGATCGTTCACGTCCCATCTATGTCCTGAATTTTTATACGTATTATTTTGAAATTGATAATATAAATTGAGGTTTGTTCCCGAATAACCCTGAGATGCAAACATAAGAAACAATAAAACTATAAGGCTTAATAAAAATTTTTTTTTCATAAACAAGGTTTACTATTTTAATTTAATTCAAAAAAACGGGTTTTATTCAACGCCGAATTATTTAAAAATTTTAACAAGTATATTTGAATTAAAAAACCTATTTGCGAATTTGCGCAAATTCGCAAATAGGTTTTTAATTTATTATATTAACAAATGTAATAAATTTCAACATTATAATTTCATTTGATTTTTTCTATTTCTATCTTCAGCAAATCAATCGTTTTTTGCTGCTCTTTAATCGCTTCAATCAAAACAGGAATTATTTTTGAATAAGCGATTGATTTATATCCTTCATTATCGGTAGAAACCGCTTCAGGCAATATTTCTTCAAGTTCCTGAGCTATAAGTCCAAGCTGGCGTTTATCCTCAAAATTCAAATTTTTATAATCTTCTTTTTTCCAATCAAAACTTACTCCGCGCATTTTGGAAACCAACTCAGAAGCGTTTTCAATAGAAGAAATATTTTTTTTGTATCTTGCATCGGATAAATTATTATACCCGCTGGTTCCTGCAACGCTGCCGTTCACGTGTAAATTATACGATGGAGCGGTTGTTCCTATCCCAACATTTCCGTTGGCGTTTAATGTCATTACTGTAATATTCGGAAGATTGCCATAATCATTTGAGGCGCCGGATTGATCAGACACTATAAAATCCACTCTTGTTCTGCCATTTAAACCAGTCTCAAACGAACCAACTCCTACTCCAAACGCATTTCTATTTTTTATCCCTGACTGAGCTGGTCTTGTTAATCTAAATGTTTCAATGATCGCAATATCCGGCGTTCCCAAATGTCCGGTTACGTGAAGTTTGGGTCCGTATGAACCGTCGCCGATTCCGACATTCCCGTTATTGTCTGCAACTATAGCTAAAGTATCGGAAGTTCTTCCTTTAACTCTTAGAGTTCCATAAACTGTCAAACTATCAGTAACGTTAGTAGTTCCGATGCCGGCATTGCCGGGTTGAAAATAAATATTTCCGGCGCTTGTAGTCCACTGCGAAGAGGACGCCGTATTCCAAGCTAATACGCCTGCTCCGTTTGTAGTCAATACCTGACCGTTTGTTCCATCCGCAAAAGGCAGCGTGTAAGTAGTTGAACCTGCCGCCGCTGCGGGAGCCAGTCCTACATAACCCGAAGTCGAACCCGATAATCTGATTGTTCCTTTAACGTCCAATTTTGAACCAGGCGCAGTATTGCCGATTCCCACATTGCCGTCGGCATTCATTGTCATTACGGTTATATCAGTAATGCGCCCGTAAAAATTAGACAATGCCGGCGTTCCTGATAATCTGAAATCCGCTCGGGCCCGGGTATTAATACCGCCTCCTTCGAACGAACCGACAGCCACGCTAAACGATTTGGCGTTTGCCACTCCGCCAGTAACTCCTCTCGTTACCGTAAAAATGTCTTTAGTTTCAATCGAAGTCGTAGCTTGATGTCCTGTAATATGTAATTTTGATTTATCAACCGAAATATACCCCATCCCCACGTCTCCGTTTGCATCAACATATATAGCGTCGGTATCTCCGTTTCTTCCTCTTACTCTGAATGTTCCGTAGACGTATAAACTATCCGATACTGTCGAAGTTCCAATCGCGAGATTTCCGGAACTTTTCCATACTCCATAAGGCAAAGTAATATCTCCAGTAAAAGAAGGCGAAACCAGATTTGCTTTCAAAGCAAAACTGTCGTTTAAAGTAGAATACGGAACAAACGATGAAGTATCAGTGTTTTGAATACCGCTTATTCTGGAATATGGAATACTGTCTTTAATGTCGGCTATTAAATGAAAATGCGGCGTATCAGCTTTATTCGACAATTGAGAAACTATCGAAGACGTATCATTAGACACTAAAACTTTAAAATTCGTCAAATCATTTTTTATTGCGTTAGTATCGTTTGTTAGAGTATTTAATCTCGCGTATATATTCTGCGTTTCAGAATTTACTTTATTTTTATAATTTGACAAATCTGTCTTGATTGTCTGCGTATCTACGGCAAGCGTATTCAGACGCGAGTATATATTCAAAGTTTCGGAATTCACTTGATTTTTATAATTTAACAAATCCGTCTTGATTGTCTGCGTATCTGCGGCAAGCGTATTCAGACGCGAATATATATTCATTGTTTCGGAATTCACTTGATTTTTATAATTTGACAAATCAGTCTTGATTGTCTGCGTATCTGCGGCAAGCGTATTCAACCGCGAATATATATTCAATGTTTCGGAATTCACCAGATTTTTATAATTTGACAAATCAGTCTTGATTGTCTGCGTATCTGCGGCAAGCGTATTCAACCGCGAATATATATTCAATGTTTCGGAATTCACCAGATTTTTATAATTTGACAAATCAGTCTTGATTGTCTGCGTATCTGCGGCAAGCGTATTCAACCGCGAATATATATTCAATGTTTCAGCGTTCACATTATTTTTTATGTTCTGAATTTCAGCATTCAACGCGGCGGTATCATTTGATAAAGCTGAATTTAAATTTGATATTTTCAATTCAACGTATGATTTTGTCACTGAATCGCTTTCAAGTTCCGCGATTCTTGTTTCAATATTTGCAAACTGATTATTTACTTCTGTTTTTGTAATCGTATCTCCTTGAATTTTAGAAAATAAAATCGGAGTCGCTATAGAATCATTTGTAATCGTGTTCAATAAACTTCTAACCTGACTTCCGCTTATGGCGTCGCCTGAAAGCGCATTATACTGTATGTTTGTTAATTGAGAACCGTCTCCGATAAAAGCCGCGGCTTTGACGTTTCCGGACACGTCTATTTTCTCCGAAGGAATCAGAGTGCCCACTCCAATTTGTCCGTTATCAGTTATTATAACATTTCCTCCTATAGTAAGGGTATCGCTGATAATCATAGACCCTTCTGCGAACGCGTTATTTTCAAGGTTTGACGAAGTATCGGAATACTGCGCTCTAAAAGAATACGCCGCCGCTTGCAGTTTTGTCCGCGGTATCAATTCGCCGGTATTATTAATATTTATCCCAAGATAATATTGCGCGTCAAATTTCAAATTTATAGCGTTCACAGAACCCAATTCAACAGTGAACAATCCGTTGACGATATTTACGGAATTTATAGTTTCAGTCCAGAACGGAGAACCGCCGAATTCAGACGTATATATTGAAAATATAATCGGAAGAGTTCCATTAATTCTTCTCTGCGAAGCGTCCACAGCTTTGCCCTGATAAGAAATTTTATACGCGTGAATTTGATTTGTGAAAATCAAAAATAAAACCGCAATATAAAAAAAAATTTTTTTATTCATCGTTTCCCCCGCCAACCCGTAAAATATTTTTAAAAATTATAAGATAATCCGATATAATGAGCGTCGCCAAGATTGCTGTAAGGAACCCATGCGTAATCAAAATCAAATCCCTTATATCTCAAACCTACGCCCGTTGAAAAACCGGTTCCCGCGTCTTGAACCGAATTATAACCGGCTCGCAAAAAAATTGTCCGGTTATAATTTATCTCGCATCCGGCGGCTCCGTCAAAATCATTTTCCTTGTCATAAACCGCTTCCGCGCAAAATTTTATATAGCAGTCTTCCGCAAGAAAATCCGATTCAGAGCTTAATCCCATTCTGTAAGTCAAAGGAACTTTATATTTTTCTCTGTCGAATGAAAACGAGTTTCCTATGTTTTTTATCATTCCTGAAACTGACAGGGCGTCTCCCATAAATTCAAAATCATAAAAAAAACCCGCGTCAAACGCATTTGAGTTTTCTTTTATTCCGGCGTAATCCGCGGTTATATATTTTGAATTTATGCCTAAAGATAATTTGTCAATTTTTACGGAATAACCGAGATTAAACATTTTTTCAGTCAAATCAAAGGAACCCGCGTCCGCAAAACTTATCGAACCTGTTATTAAAGTCTTTCTTATTTTTCCAGAATCAAACGCTGAATATCCGGCGTTTATTGTTCCTTTTATTTTTTTTATTTTCACAGCGTATTTAAAAGTCATAACCGATATGTCCGACAAATAATTATTATTCGCCGCGGAAACAAAATTATTTTCAACCGCAACGAACGACGCCGGGTTTTCAGATAAAACTCCGGATAACGACGCCGTCGCGCCAAGCGCGGCTGTTCGCGGATTATTTTCGTTCAATTTCAAAATAATATTCGAATATACATCTGCCGGAAATAAATTTATCAATAAAATCAAATATAATAATTTTTTATAATTCATCGTGAACCCTCAATTTTAAAATTATCGAATAATAACAATTTTTTCAACCTTCTTTTTGCCGCCTGTTTCAATTAAAGCCAAGTATAAACCCGAAGGAGCTTGTTTTCCGTTCAACAACCTTCCGTTCCATATAGCCATACCGCTACCTTGTATCGGCTGAATCTCGGCTGCAAGTCTGCCCGCTATTTCATATATTTTAATTGTTGAATTTTCAGTTATATTTATGAAATGTATTCCTGTTTTATTATTGATATTATAGGAACCGCTGAATTCAATTCCCGTCAAATCATTCCCGTCGTTAGGTCTGAACGGATTCGGAAAGATTACTGCGTCCGATAAATTTTTACTCGGATTTATTCCTTTTGCAAACAATCCGTAAATTGAAAAATGGTTTATTTCAGCGCCGACAGTATCGCCTGCCGCGGAATACGTTATTGAACTTTCCGAAATAATTTTCCATTTGCTGTCGGTTTCGTCAAGATAATATACTGCCAGAGGATATCCTTTTAATCCGGCTGGAACCGTAAATATTATTTTTGCCCTGTTAAAACAATTTGTAGAATTATAAGAAACTCCCCCTCTGATAAAAGAGATATCTCTTATTGTTTTCAAAGAGGATTGATACGCGCGTTGACCGCCAAAATCTATTATCGAATTTGACGCGGAATTAATTTTTGCCGCCGCGAGGTTGTCCTCATAATTTTTTACAGTCATAAACACAGGCGAATCATTGTCCGCAAATTCAAGTTCAAGCGTAATCGTATCTCCGGAAGAACCGTCAGGTAAAGAATTCAGAATATCTACTTTAACTTTTTCAGGAATAATACGTCCGTTTCCGCAGTAAGAATCGAATACGGATATAGCCGAATATGTATTTGCCGTAATTGTAACTGAAATCATATTTCCTGTCGTATCCGTATAAACCGCCGAAGCAGTGTCGATGACGACTCCAAGCGATTCAATAACGGAGGATAATCCGTCGGCTTTTCCAGCGCCCCAGACTACGTTCGGAACTGTTCCGGTAAACGCGTCAACAACAGCGGTTTTCTTGAAAACTTGTTTAACTTCCGCAGGATTTAAATTAGGTTTCGCCTGCAGCAGCAAAGCCGCTAATCCGGTAATAACCGGCGTAGCCATACTCGTTCCTTCCATTTTAACGTATTTACCCGAGGCGTCTTTATTTTTGTTATCAGCTTGACTTGCGGAACTATACGCGGAAAAAATCAATTCCCCGGGCGCGCTGATATCCGGTTTTATTCCGGTTATATCAGGTCTGCGCGAAGGTCCTCTTGACGAAAAAGCCGCGATATTGTTCAATGCCGCATTCCAGCCGGTCTCCGCAGATTGAAAATGATTGTTCCCGTCCTTTCCAAGCCATTCAGTTTTTGTCGTGTAAGCCGCTACTGTTATCGCGGAAGAAACCGTGCCCGGCGCGCCTACTGTTGAAAACGAATCTCCTTGTTCAAAATTTCCGGCTAATCCGTTTGTCGCCATCCACATATCAAAATCAGCGTTCCCGTTATATATTATTCTTAATTTTTGCATTGTTTTAGAGCCGAATGAAATAGCTACTAAAGACGCGTTATTATTTGGATCTAATGTAAGTCTGGCGTCAGCGGTTAAAAAATTTTCTGACTCGTCGATAACTGAATCGTCGGGATAATCAAAATCTTTTTCAATATACATTCCGGGTTTCAACGGTCCTAACGATTGTTCAATAGTTCCTGTTTCTGAAATAACCTGAAACGACAAAGCGATTTGTTTGTCTCTATATTGATTATCATACCATAATTCCAAATCGGCAGAAACGTCCGATAATTGAAAATCAACATACTTTGAAGTTTGTCCTGCAGTTCCCGAATAATGAATTTTATCAAGTCCTTCGTTTCCCGCCGCCGCGACAAGTATTTTTCCGCGTCCCGTAAGAGTTTCAAGACTCATTTCATAATTGCTTGTTCCGTCGTGAGGTCCGAAATGTCCGCCTAAACTCATATTCACAACCGCGGGTCTGCCTAACGCCTCGGCTTTTTTAAAAATATAATTCACTCCGTCAACGTCGTGTTCAAAATCTGTCTTCACAAATATTATATCAGCTTCAGGAGCAATGCCGCGAAATTCTGATTTGCTTCTTCCGTTTCCCGCGGCTATTCCCGCAACGTGAGTTCCGTGCCCGTGTTCGTCGTTTTGCGAACATACTCCGTTATTTATTTGTTCTTTCGTCCATACTATGCCCGCTGAATTTGGTATTTCCGAAGGTCCTAATTCAAAATCAGCGGTCTGATCCCACAAATATAAGACCCTGCTTTTACCCGCGCTATCTTTAAAATCATCGTGTTCAACATCCAGTCCCGAATCCACTATTCCAACAATTACGTTGTTTCCCCTGTAATTTTGCGATAGATAATTCGCGTCGCCTAAATACAAAGAATCCGCTTTAACGCTTGCCCGCGCGTTGTCAAGCAGAAGTTTTTTCTTTCTAACTTCGGAAACAAAAATAATTGAATTGCGTTTCTCAAAAACCGGAATCGAATCAACCGGAATCAGCGCGGTAATGTAATCGCCTATAATCGAACGCGGTTTGCCGCCGACTGATTTTATAAATTCATAATCCGCAGAACTTTGAGACGATCGGATTATTACGGAAATAAAATCAGATTTGCCGGGCGCGCCTTTTTTTATTATCGCGGTTTTCGGCGTTCTTTTTTTTTCAGACGCCTGTTTTAATACCGGCGATATGTTCATAGCGTTTAATTGAAATAAAAAACAAATCAAATAAACGCAAATTAAAAATACTGTTTTTTTCATAAAATTAATGCTCCGGTAATTTTTATTACAAATAATTATTTTTTCTTTTCTTTTGATTTTAATTTTTTATCAAGCAATTTATTCTCGTCTAAAAATTCGTAATATAACATAAATATCTCGTCATTAATCGAACCAAGATGGCGCGTTATTATCATAATATCATAACAAGAAATTTTAAATTCAGCGACCATATCCTCGAACGCTTTTTTCAATCCGTTATCGTTAAATATCAATTTACGAACGAGCTCGTCGTTATTCCATTCCTGAACCACTTTGATTCTTCCTCTGATGTTTTTCTTAAACGACCTGTCAACCTTTTCCATAAATTCAGGGTCGAGTTTATCATGTATCAAATCAAAATATCCGCCTTCTTTTTCATAAATTATTTTTGAAGACCATTCCGCTGTTTTTAAAGGATGCTCCTGAATGCTGTCGTTCACTTTCCCTCCGAATTCTATTGGTCTCAAATCTTTTGACTCTACGAACTGAGCCGCTTTATATTTATAACTTTCAGGAGTCATAACCGTTAATCTTAAAAGAGCGAGCATTTCAGTTGCAGAATTTGTGGAATCCTGATATTTAAATAAATATTTTATCAAAGGTATATCTCCAAGCAAAGGAACTTTTGAATCTTTTTTAGTCGTTTTATCATTTATCGCTCCGCCGAGTATTATCAGTTGTCCGTCGTTCACTATTTGTTTCGCCTCAAAAATTGTTTCTCTCGACGCCTCTTCGTCTTCTCTGCTTCCGTCTGTCAACTTTAATTCTGATACGATTATTTTATAGCTATTTTTTTTTCTGCCCCGTTCGTCTGTAATTTCAGCGGGAACCGCAATTGCTCCAACCGACAATGTTAAACCTACTGACATTATCGTTGTTATAGGATTATTATTCGCGTCTTTAGATTTTAAAGGTATATTCTGGTTTTGTTCAAACACTCCGGTCTGTCCGCTAACAAAAGTTATATGGGGTTTCAGAACTGCCTCGGCGACGCTGTTATCAACTAACGCTCTTAATGATATTTCCTGAACCTTGCCGCTTTTAGAAGTGTATTGATACATCACTTGAGATAATGCCGCGCCCGCAGTGAATTCTCCTATCGCTTTTGTCGCTGTAGTTTTGCCGGACGTAAGCGGTTCAGCCGCCGGATCTATTAGCGGTTCTTCTGTAAATTGCGAAGCGGTTTTATCGTATATTAACCCGCTCGAATGCTCGTATTTTATACCAAGCTGTTTTGCTTTTGCTATATTAACGGAAAGAATTGTTCCTTCTACAAGTATTACAGGCGGCTCGGAATCATAATTTTCAATAAACTTTTTAATTTCTTCTATTTTCTTTTTCGGTCCATTGATAAATATTTTTTTTTGTTTTTCATCAATGTCTATTTTTTTCAAATCATACATTGTCTGCAATATTTTTATTACGTTGTTAGCGTCGGAATATTTTATCTGTATTGATTCGGTTATTTGCTCCTGTTCCGGCGTGTCCATCTTTAAAATCAAATCTCCGATTTGTTCCAATTTTGCCGGTCTGTCAGTAACTATCAATGATTTGCTTCCGTTGTCTATAGAAATTATACATTTTGAAAAATGGCTTAACAGAATCTCGTTCATTCTGTCGGATCCAATATATTTTAAAGAAAAAATCTCGGTTTTTAAAGGAAGCTCTAATGCTTCAGCTTCGCTTTTAGCTTCGATATAATCCTTATCTAAAGCCGCTATGAATTTTTTCAATTCATCGATTTTTTCTCTTTGCCCGGTTACAATAAACGCGTTTTTCATTTTATCCGTTTGAATAGCGATATTTGCCCCGAATTTCTCGTTCGCGATTTTTTGTATATCCAAAGCCGCTAAATAATTCAAAAAAACATATTCGGTAATTTCAGATTCTTTTTGTCCGCCGCCCGTTGCGTTGCCGCCGGAATTCTGATTTGCGAACGGCTGTGATTGTTGCGGCTGTCCGCCAAAACTTTTATTTTCAACGTCGATAGATTCCACTCGTTTCAAAACATTATCATATACGGAGGAAGTTGAATTGAATATTATTGTTTTTCTCTGTTCGTCGCCTTTTATTTCAAATCCGAATTCTTTTGACAACTGCTCCGCAATCTGCGAAGGGCTCATATAAAAAATTTCTATTTCAAATTTTTCTCCGAATGCCGAAACCGAAAAAAATAATATAAGAAAAGCCGCAATCAATAATCCTGTTTTTCTTAAAGATTTAAAACGCATAAATTTCCCCTTGTAAAAAATTTAAAAACTTATAACCGCATTTGTTAAAAATCCGATTTTATTATAATTATTTTCATACCGTTCATAATCATTAATTTCATAAATCAATTCAGAACGAAACGTAATATTTTTTTTGTCTTTTTTAAACGAATATTCTATATTGCCCCCGAATTTTTGTCTATGAATTTCATTAATTTTTACCGAAGATTCCATAAAATCAATATAATAATCTATTCCGGTTCCAAAATTGTTTTTGTTATATTTAAGCGAAATTCCTCCGTTTAAATATTTATCTTTCAATATGTCGGTATCTTTAATTCTATATTTTATATTAGTTTGCAAAACAACGTCCGTAATAATTTTTTTCGAGTAATACGAAGACGCTTCAAATATATCGATTCTGTTTTTACTTTTTTCCATATAATCCTTTTCATTTTCAGTTTCAAAAATTAAAGCGCAGTTCAGAGTCCTCTGAAAAAATTTATTTTCGATTTTTAATCTCAATATATTATTTTTTAAATCCTTGTCTTTCGGCTGATTATTCAGCATTTTATAATAGTTGTCTCTAATCATATAATCCGCAGAAAATTTCAATAAATTGAATTCGCTTTTTTTATCTTCTGAAAAAGGAGTATAACCGGCAGTTATTGAATTTTCAATTAGGTATTCGGTTTGATTCATATATCTTTCAAGATTATTTCTTTGACGCAAAGAATTTAATCCGAAAACAATTTTGTCGCCGGCAAACAACGTTTCATAACTTCCCGAGTATTTTTCCCTGTCAGAGGTTAAAACTGAATTGACGGAAAAATAGTCCGAACCGATTCTCGAATATACGGCGGTAAATTTATGCTTTTTATAATTTACGGCGTTGTTTATTCTTATAAGTCTTCCGTTTCTGCCGTTAGTTGAATCCAAAGAATTTTCGTCGTATTTGGAAAACGCAAATTCATAATCTAAATCTGAATAATTCAATCTATGTTTTCCGCTCAAACTGATTACCGAATTTTTTACCGGCGTTAACGTTTCCGAATCAAAATCAATAGAATTATCGTCGTCTTTAGAAATTATTGCCGCTAAAGCAAGATTGTTTTTTTTTGAATAATTCCATTTTGTCTTTAATCCAGCGTTCAAACGGAGAAAATTATTGTTATCGCCTTCTTCTTTCTCTCTTCCGGCAAGCGCTTCTAACGATACTTTTTCGGATATTTTATAATCGGCATAGATTCCTTCGTATGAATTATTAAAAACGTTTTTTCCTAAATCAGAAAACAAATTTCCTAATTTAACCGTTAAATTTTTTTTTGCATTTCTGAATTCGGCGTATATTTTTTCTAAATCCTTTTCTTTATCAAGATAATTGTTATACTTAGCGATTGCCGAGGCTTTTAACGAAGCGCCTGTTCCGGTTTTTAAATCCGCGTCCATATAAAGTTTAGAATTAAATCTGCCGGTTTCTTTTTTTTCTTCTCCGGCGGATTGATAATTCCCGTCTATATGAACGTATTCATAATCGGATTCGATTTTTCCGAATACTCTGAACTCCGGCGAGGATTTAACGGTTCCTTTTTCAGATTTCTCAGCTTGCGATTTTTTCCTGACTTCTTTCAGTTCATTAATCAGCGATTCATAAACGGCTTCAATAGCGCTGCCGGTTGAATAATTAATCTCGCCGCTTATTATTTGGATTATTTGTTCGACCGCTTCCGCGTCTGTGATTCCGGTATTTTCAGAATATTTTTTTGTTTTATATATGTAATCTTTGAATACAGAATCTTTCCTTAACAATCTTTTGCCTGTTATTTTATTTATCAATTCAAAATCATACAAAACTTTTAAACGAGTTTCTAAAACCTCGCCCGCCTGATTTTTTTCCGTAGCCGTAAATTCTAATTCTCTAATCTTCCCCTTTATTTCCAAATCTCCCGCCGCCGACACGTATAAAATATTATTTTTGAATTCTTTATAATTTGTCAGAGAATGTTTTAATTTATTTATAAAATCATATTTTTCAGATTCGTTTTTATACCTATCTGCAATTTCAAACCAATCGGCATTAATCGCAATTTTGGGTTCAACCTGATTTTCTTTCAATCCGGCAGACTGTTTTTGTTCGTCAATTTCTTTTATTTTTTCTGAAACCGGAAAATGTTCGGTTATTAAATTTTCAATTTTATTGAACGCCAATTTCGATAATCCGCTTTGAAAATCCGGTTTTAGAGTATTGATATATTTTTGAATTTTTACCGATTCGGATTTGGTCAAATACGGAATCTTTAATAAAATATTTTTTAATTCCAAAGAATATTCCGCTCCAAAATTATTTTCTCCGAAATATACCGCGGCGGTTAATCTGTCAAAAATTGAAGCGGAAGTTTTTCCTGCGGTTTCTTTGAATACTGTATTTTTAGATTCTACAGACAGATTTGAATCCAATAAAATTCGGTATAATTTTAAATATTCTTCGTTTGCATTTTTTACGGCCGCGCCATTCTCGGCGTAAGCGGAAAGACTTAACGTCAAATTTAATAAAATTAAAAATACTGTGGAACAAATTTTTTTCATACAACTTATCTTATTCAGCCGGAGGCGGAGGCGCCGGCGCAAAAATCTCCATTACAAATAATTTGCTGTCGTCGTTTAATATTTTCCAAAACCCTTCTTCTTTTTTTAATTGAAGTTTTGCCGACGACCTTAATTCTCTTTCAAAACCTATTCCCTCAAAATATATTTTAAAATAAAAATCGAATTCCGCTTCCGCTCTATCCGCATTTTTTATATCCGCGTTTAAACCGTTGTATGAAGCGCTTAAAAAAGTCTGCTTGTCAAACACCCGTCTTATCGTAGTTCTAATTTCGCTAAATGAAGTAAAACCCTCGTTATTTCCAGAAAAATCGCCGGAAAAACATTCCATATACAAATCTCTGTCTTTTGTCTGCAAAGCTCTGAAATATTTGTCCAGCGTTAATCTGACAAGCTCGGCGTTGGTTTTATGAACGTATATAAATTCTTTGTTTTCCCAAGACGTATTCTTCAATTCTATCGTTTCATTGTTTTTTTGATATGCGGCGGAGATTTTTATAATCTTATCGCCGGTTGGTTTATATTCAAAAATATAACTCTTATCGCCTGATTTGCTCATAGTATAATATTCGCCGCCGTCGATTGAAATACTCAATTTTACCGTTTCATCTAAAGGTTTTTCCAATTCCGCGGAAAATACAAACGCGTTATTTATTAAATCGTCCTTTAAAAAAATATGTCCGTTTGAAATTGATTCAATATCGTTGTTTAAGATTTTAAAAACGCTCAGCGCCGGTTCTTCAAATATTTTCGGTTCAGAAAATGCAAACATATATTTTTCATCGGTTTTTGAAATTTCTTTTTCTGCGGCGTTTATAGCTATTACCCGCCAATAATATGTTTTTCCTTCGGCAAATATTCCGCCCGCTTCGGCGGAATTTAATTCAAATTCAACCTCGTTTAACTCTCGCCGTATCAGCGGCGAAACAAATGTGTTTCCCGTTATTTCAATTCTGTATTTTACCGCTTTGTCGAATTTACTCCATTTGAACGCTAATTTTTCTTTTGTTATTATTCCGTTGTTATTTGGAGAAATCAATTGAACGTTATCTTTTATAATTATTAAATCAGGTCCCTCGAAAGCCGGCTCTGATAAAACCGGAAAAATATATTCTCCGGCTCTGAATTCCTTTACAGTTTCCTGTTTTCCTTTATATTCTGAAACTTCGGGTTCGATTTTTTTTACTTCTATCTCTTTTGTATCTTCCGTATTTTTTAATTCCGTTTCTATTGTTTCCGGTTTTATTTCAAATTTCGGTTCTGTTTTTGGTTCTGTATCGGTTTGTATCGGAACGCTGGAAATCGCTTCAATTATTGGGGTTTCTGTTTCCGCTTCGGTTTTTAATTCCGCTTCTGTTTTCGTTTCTTCAGACGGCGTATCGCTAATTTGAACTACAGAAACCTCCGATTTTAAATCGGATTCCGTAACCGCGTTTTCTATGCTTTTCTGTTCTTCTTTTTTTTGTTCGGCTATTTTATCTTCTTTATTTTTTTCTTCAACCCGGTTTATTTCAATATTCGGTTTTTCAGTTATCACTATCAAAGTGTCGGGAGTCGGCGGCAGTTTTGAAAGAGCGTTCAAATCAAAAGCTATTTCGCCCTGTTGAACCGATACTTTTTCTCCGCTAACAACCATATTCAACGCGTTTCCCGCAACCACTACTTTTCCTTTTGCTTTACGCGCGGTTTTTCCTCCGGTTGTATTTCCTCCTAAAAGAAACAGTGGCTTTCTAAAATTATAAAACCTGTATAAAGATTTTTCTTTATCTAATTTTATCTGACTGAACCGGGTAGATAACCGGCTTGCCAATGTTTTTCCGGAGTCTGTTTTTATTCCGGTTCTCGATTGTTTTTTTATTTCAAAAACCGCGACGTAAAATTTTTCCAATCCGTATGTTCCGGTTAAATCGTATAACACTGTCACTTTTTCTTTCTTTTTCTTATAAGTCAAATTCAAAGTTTTGGAAAAACCGGTTTCTTTATAAACTAACGGAACCCCAAGATACATAACGTCAAGATTCGGTTCTTGTTCTATTAAAATAAAAATAGATTCTTCAAGTTTGTTTTCCAATACGCCGCGCGAATTGATTTTAACCGAATCCAGAAATAAAACGGAAAAATTATACGCCGGAGAATCTTTAGAAATACTATTAAAATAATTTTCTAACGAAGTATTCATATCTTCGGCTCCGCAAACCGAATGATACAAACCTAATAAAAATACTATGATAAAAATATATTTTTTTATTATTCCGAACATACGAATTTATACCTGTGAGAATATTTTCCGGTTTCGGTCAGCGTAACGGAAACCTCGTATTCGCCGCGGTCATTTGTCTCGTCAAAATTCTCCGAATTCATTTTGTATTCGCCTAAAATTTCTCCGAATTCGTTATAAATCGTTAAAAAAGCCGCGGTTTTATCTTTCTTAATGTTTTTAACTATAGCTTTATAAACCATTTTTTTTTCAGACGAACCGCCTTCCTCGCGGCATTCTTGAGAAACCAGTTCCGGCGTTAAATACTCGGATTTGATTATGTCTGCGGATTTAAATAAAGTGTTTTCGATCAGCTTTATTATTTTGCCGTTTTTCAATTCCAGTTCCGCAGAAGCATTTTTTTGCGTTTTTATCGAAACGTTTAATCCGATATCCGAATTTTTTCCGTCTTCGCAAGGCAGCCATATTCCTTCGATAAAACTTATTTCAACGGTTCCATTAATATTTTTTATTTTTCCGATTATCTCGTCCGCGTTTGTTATCGAATAATTTAATCCGAAAAAAAATATCGCGGCAATAAATATTATTAAATTTTGTTTTCTCATAACAATTCTGTAAATCTTTAATTTTGCTCTTTGTCCGATGAAACGCTCACTTGACCGAAAAGCATCGGAAGCAAAATCACTACGGCTAAAACTGTTTCGTCCGCTGATTGCGCCAGCTCTTTTTCCTTGTTTTTCCTGTCTCTGTCAAAATATGACGATTCCTCCATAAACTGTTCGTTGTCCGCGTTGAGTTTATCTTCAATATTTTTCCGTTCAATCATTTCCGCAATAAGACTTTTTTCTTCTTCAAGCCTGACAAGTTCTTCGTCCTCGTAATTTTTTAATTTTAAAACAACTACCGCGTCTTCTTTATTGCAATTAATTGCTCCTGCGAATGACGCGTCAAGCGTTTCATAATCGTAAAAAACTCTCGGTATTTCCACTGTTTCGGTTTTGCCTGTTATTTTATTGGTAACCTCCGCAAACAAAGCCGAATTTTTTAAACAATACGAAGCGTCCACGTTTATTTCAAACCAGTCGCGTTCTATATTCTCGTATGAAAAATTAGTTATTGTCGCGGTTTTAACCTCGCTAAAAACCGGTCCGGTAAAAAATATCGCGTTCAGAATCGACAACGTAAAAACAATCGAAAATAAAAATTTCTTTTTCATAATTATCGCCTCGCTTTTTTTAATCTATAAAATTTAAATATGTTATTAATAAAATTACTCCAAGTATAATAGGCCAATACAACACTTTCACGTATAACCCGTCTTTGTCTCCAAGCAAACTTTTTTTCTGCGCGTAAATATGAACTACCGAAAGAACAAGCGTAAGTAAAACTATGAAAGTAAAAAAATATAAATATTCAATATATAAGAGACTGTTTGATACCGCCTGTTTTCTAATGCTGACAATTGAGAACACTAAAAACAAAATAAAACCAGAAGCTATTCCCTGCATATTCGAAGCTTTAAACGAATATACTTTCGACTTTTCTTCTATGCCGCTGCTGAAAATCAATCCTATGAACGCAAGCAAAAGCAATACGAGAAACGGCAAAAATGTCGCGAAAAAATTAGATAAAAAATCTCTTTGCAAAGAAATATTTAGAGTCAAATCTCTGATATTGCTTTTTATATCGCTGTTAAAATGTCCGAACGTTGTCATATACTCGTTCTTCTGAACCGTAAAATACGTCTGTTTAACTTTCCATTCGGGAAGCGTCAAATCCTTGCTGACAAACGAATTTGAAAAACTCGAATATTCGTCGTATGATTTCAAGTCCGGAATAAACTGAATTCTGTTAAGAACGTTTTTCTGACGCATCTGAACCTTTAAATTCAATTGTTCAAACGGAAACAGCCGGTTGTCGAATTGCTGTCTCAACGTAGCCGTGAACGTCCACCCTACGATAAGATTCTTATCCGCGTCAGAAATTCTGTAAATCTCTTCGCTGCGTATTACGGCGGCTTCGGGAAAATTTACTCCCTCGTTGATTTTTCCCGTTAACTCGCGCGGTATTTTCTGCCATACGATTCCAGATACCTGCGCCTCGTTAACTCCAATTAATTTTATGGCTTGAACA
>DAINAU010000060.1:0-23503 GCA_036733285.1 bacterium | reverse complement strand
TGAAAAAGCGCTCAAAATCAATGTTTTTCCTTACTTCCAGCGCTTTTTCAAAATTTTAATACAGTTTTCAGGTTAATTAGCGTTTAGAATTTATTTCTGAAAAGAAACAAAAGATTTTCGTTACTATAAAGGTCTATATAAAAAACCGTTAAAACGGTTACTAAATAACGATTTGACTTTTGTAAACCCCGCAATTAATTGCGGGGTTTATAAAAACAATACAAAACCTAAAACCGTTTTAACGGTTTTAATATATCTGCCGATTAGCAAATCATTTTTCACTATTTATTTTCTTCAGCTTCTTTTTTATAATTTTCCGCTTCAGCGACTATTTTTTTAGAAACTTCAGCCGGAGCTTCTTCGTAATGAGAAAACGACGCTTCAAAATCTCCCTGACCTCGCGTTATCGATCTCAATATCGTGGCGTATTTATACAATTCTCTTTCAGGAACCTGAGTTTTTACTATGCTTACGCCATCTCTCGAATCCATTCCCAACACTCTTCCGCGCCTTGAGTTTATATCTCCAATAACCTCGCCCATATACGTTTCCGGAATCTGAACCTCGAGATTCATTATAGGTTCAAGAATAATAGGCATAGCTTTTTCGCACACGGCGTCAACCGCAAAAGAACCGGCAATCTGAAACGCCAAATCCGAAGAATCGACATCGTGATAACTTCCATCGTATAACGCAACTTTCATATCAATCAATTCGTAACCTGCGACATACCCTTTCTGAAGTTTCTCCCGAACGCCTTTTTCAACCGCAGGAACGTATTTCGACGGAATGGAACCGCCGAACAATTCGTCGGCAAACTCTATTCCGGAACCGCGTTTTAAAGGTTCTACTCTAATATGACAATCGCCGTATTGTCCGCGCCCGCCGGATTGTTTTTTATATTTTCCCTGAGCTTCAGCTTTACGTTTTATAGTTTCTTTATACGCTACTCTTGGAGGGGTTATTAAAAAATTAATATTGGTTTTTACTTTTAATTTTTTCAACATCAAATCAAGCTGCATTTCTCCCATTCCCGAAATAATGAACTCGTTAAAAGTTTTATCCGTATAAACTTGAAATGTCGGATCGCTCTGAGCAAACGAATGCAGCGCGTGAGTCAATTTTTCCTGTTCCTTTTTCACCTCGGCTTTTACGGCGTTAAACAGAACCGGTTTAGGAAAAGCTATCGGTTTAAAATTGAATATCACGGAAGAATCTTTCAAAGTGTCGCCGACTTTTGTGTCTTTAAGTTTAACAAGAGTCGCTATATCTCCGGTCGAAAGCTCGCCGGTTTCTATTCTGGTTTTCCCGACCATTACCGCTATTTGACCGATTCTTTCTTTTGAATCGGTTCTTGAATTAATTACGTCCACGCCGGATTTCAGCTTGCCGGAATAACATTTTATATAGGTAAGTTCTCCCAAATGTTCCTCGACTACGGTTTTGAAAACCAGTCCGGTAAAATGTTTATCCGGAGAAATATCCATTTTCATCGAATCTTCCGGAGAAGACGGATTAATCATTTCAATTGTTTTTTTATCTAACGGCGACGAACCGAGACTTAATATTTTTTCAAACATATTGTTGAGTCCGCAATTTTTTGAAGCCGACCCGCACAATACCGGAACTACAAGATCGCCGATAATAGCTTTCTTAAGATACTCAAACATCTCGGTTTCGGAAATCGTTTCGCCTCCGAGATATTTTTCCATCAACGCGTCGTCAGTAACCGCTATTGCGTCTATAAGTTTCGTCTGATATTCTTTTACGTAATCGTTCAAATCAGCGGGAATATCAATAATTTCAGGCGGATTTCCATCCTCTCTTGATTTGTAGAATTTCATAGTTAACAAATCGATTATACCTTTAAAATTCGCGGCTTCGCCAACCGGAATTTGCAATATGACGATTTTATCGGTGAGCATCCGGCTGATTGAATCTACGGTTTTATCAAACGAGGCGTTTTCAACGTCCATTTTATTTATAAAAATAAATTTTGACGCGTTATACTGTTTCAATAGTTTCCAAATTTTTAGCGTGGAAATCTGAACGCCGGCAACCGGGTCTATCAATACCGCGGCGTTTTCAGCGATATGTATTGCGCCGATTAATTCTCCGATAAAATCAGGGTAACCCGGCGTATCTATAAAATTAACTTTATTATCTTTGGTTTCAATCGGGAAGATTTTCGAAGAAATCGTGAATTTTTTTTCTATTTCAAACGGAAGATAATCAACCTGAGATGTGCCGTCCATTACGCTTCCAAGACGATTTATTACTTTTTTGTTAAACAATAAATGCTCTAAAAACGTAGTTTTACCAACCCCGCTGTGCGATAATAACGCGATATTTCTAATGTTTTGCGCTTCGTATTGTTTCATAATTTATTAAACCGTCCTTTTATAAAATCCCGTTTGCGTTTGCGTTTGCGTTTGCAACGCCGGGCTTTTTTAAAATTTAAAATTAAATTAAAATAAATTAATAAGAAGATTATTTTGCGCTGTTCAGCTATATTTAATAAACAGAATAAAACTGAACAGTAATAACATTATTTTGCGATTATATCCGGATTTGATTATTCTTCTTCAGAGTCCTCCGAATCTTCAGATTTGCTTTTCTTTTTATATCCGCTTTTTGTTTTTGAACGGCCTGATTTTTTTTTGTCGTAAGATCCTTTTTTTCCGCCGCTCTTTTTTGCTTTTTTCATTATAGCTTCTTCTACTTCCGATTTAAACGCGTCGTCGACAGCTTCAAGCACAGGAACAAATTTCTTGCCTTCTTTTATCGATGGCCACATTACTTCGCCGGATTTTATAGTAAATCCCGAAATCACTATCGCATTGTTAAAACCTACTTTCGGATATTTTCCGTCTCTTACGTTCACAAAGGATATTTCAAGTTTTCCGGACGCTTTGCCGGTTTTTTTAGATTTTATCGCAGAAATGAAATCGTTAAAATTATCGGCGTTTTTTTTGTCGGCTTCGACAAAAGGAAATTCGTGTCCGCCTTTCTTTGATACTCTTCCGGGAAATTTCACTTCAGAGCCGACAGTAACATTTGTTATTTTCAAACAATCATTAACTACGATTTCAGTTCCCTGTCCGCCTTTTGCGTTTTTCGTTATTACGACTTCTCCGAAACTTTTCGAGGATTTCCCGCGTTTTCCTTTAGGAGAATCGCCGTCTTCGCCTTCGTCTCCGCCGTCTGAAGAAGCCGTTTTGTAATCAAAATTTTCTTCTTTGGCTTTTTCTTCAAATTTCGCCAGAATTTCTTTTTCAAGCGCGTCTTTATTGTCGGCGTCCGCAATCTCAAATACGTCGGTTTTAGTTTCGTCCAAACGCGGCCATTCGACTTTCAATTCGCCGCCTGACATTTTCACAACCAATCCCGAAATCTTCAATCCGTCTTTTGATATAACGCTTATAAAAGCTTTTACAGGACTTGTTTTACCGCCTCTCGATTCGAATAAACTTATATCAATATTGCCGGCTTCTAATTTTTTTAGTTCGCCTTTGAATTCAACCGGTTTTTCCTGACTAAAATCCAGAACCGCGTTTTTCAGTTTTGAAATAAAATTATCCATTCTGTCGTTGTCCGCTGATAAGAAAGGTCTTTCCTGATCCGAACGTTTATTTTTTTTTGCGGGCAGTTCAACCGAGGTTCCATCAACCGCTATCCCGTGAATAGTCAAATTTTTATTCAGTTCAACGCTGAACAAATCATCGTTTTTTTCAATTTTTGTTATTTCAAATTCAACGCCGCCCGAACCGTTTGCAGATGACGCCGACGGCGATTTAGTCACTTCAATATTGCCGACTTCTTCATTGTTTCCCGAACATCCCGAAAAAATAAAAATAAGAGAAACAAAAAGTAATCCTGATAAAAACAACGCTTTTTTCATATCAAAAACTCCTTAAAAATTAAATTATGATATTTTATTTTATATAAAAAAAAAATCAACTATTTTATAACCGCTAATTTTTTTACTTTTTTTCCGGCCGAGTTTTTAAAAACCGCCAAATATACTCCAGAAGCTAACTCTCTGCCGTTATCGTTTCTAACATCCCACTGAAAATAACCGTTATTTCCGGACAAATATTTGGTTTTAAAAACGCGCGAACCCGATACCGAGTAAATTTCTATTTCCGTATTTGGAATCAGTCCGCCGAAATAAATCCCCGAACCCGCGCTTCCGTCGTATGGTTTTCCATTTCTATAATTTCCATCGTTCGGAACATACGGGTTTGGATACGCGACAATTTCATTTTGCGGAGCAAACGGAGCGCTCGACGTATCGGGAGTAAAAATTCCTCGAATTGAAAAATGCGACGGTTTTAACGTTATTGTTTTCGCTGTTCTATCGATTACGGCGCCGGATTCTTTATACCAGAGCGAATCGTTTTCATTAAAATAAAAAATAGCGTAATTCTGATCGGAACCGGCGGTTAAAACAAATGTATCGTTATAAGCGAACTCAATTGAAATTCCGGATAAAATCGAATTGTCGATTTCTGTGGAAACTCCGTTTTTATCATAATATTCAATTTCAAATACCGTAGAACCGGTAGAATGATAATTTGAAATATTCCATATTTTCGAGGAATAATCCGATTGATTTAAATTTTTTAATTCCAACCAGCCGCCGGTATCTTTTGCAATCATTGATATATTCCAATATCCCGCCACAGAATTAACGCCGTCTTCGACCGGATATTTAATATGAACGGTTTCAGATATGTGATCGATTCTTATGCCGACGACAAACGTGTCGTATCCAGTATTAGACAATTCAAAAAAAGTATCCGGCTGTAAAACCGCATGGTATTCAGGATAATAATTTATTGTAATCGAATCAACGGAATATTCGCCGTAAGAATCAAACGCTTTTACCTGCAATACAAACCTGCCGGAATGTAAAAATTCGATTTCCGGACATAATACGGAATCCGAAAAAAATCTTATGTTGTTATTATTAATACACGACCATTCATACCGGACAATATTATTTTCAGAATCCGAAGACGCGGCTTGAACCGTAAATCCGTTTTTTAAATCCGTAAAAGTATCGCCTGTCAAAATAGAAACAACCGGAGGCGTATTGATAATAAATTCAAAAGTTCCAACCGGAGAAAATCCGCTCCACCCTCTATCGTCGTTATATCTGTTATCATTGGTTCTGATTCTGTAATAATAAACGCCTTCCGTTGAAAGAGCCGCGTATTCGGGAATTTTATATTCAAAAATATCAAATCCGATGCGCGCAGCATCATAATACGCAGAATTGAAATTCTTGTCAGAGCTTATCTGCAGATGGAAATCAGCTTGAGTGTCTCCGTCAATATCTTGAAAATTCCATTTAAACAGCGGGATACTGTCGTACGAACGTTCAATTCCGTCAATTGAAATTTTCGAGCTTGCAAATTGAACGCTCGGAACCGAAGGAAGATTATTAACCGGTTTTTCAAAAGGATTTTTTTTACCGAAATAACCTATATAATATATTGTTTCGCCAGCATCAGAAATTCCGTCGAGATTCAAATCATAATCAGGACAAAACCCGTATTCGCAGCTTAAATTTATGAATCCCGTATCCGCTGAAGTCAGCGGGATTTTCAAATCCTCCGCAATATCTTCTATTAAAGATTGATTTTCATAAATAAAAGAACTCGGATATTTGTTTCTGTAAAAATTATTTTTCGAGAAAAAGTTTGATACGCTTCCGGCGTCGATAATAATCGGTTGCGAATTATTGAAAGCAACCTCGTTATTTATAAAAATATTTTCCGTCGAATTATCTTTAAGCGAGAAACCGCTTCCAACGCTTGACAATATTGTATTGTTTAAAAACATGCATTTTCTGGATTTATTTATATCGACTCCGGTCAATGAATTAAATTTAATATAATTATTGCTTACAAAAACGCTGTCGCAATTGTCGAAAAACAATCCGCGTTGGTGAGTGATAATCGTATTGTTAGCAAAAACAAAATGTCTTGTATTTACGAATTTAATTCCAAATTCGCCCGTGTTCAATATCTCGCAGCCCGTCATTCTGCCGCCGGACGAACCCGCTAAAAAAACGCCGCCCCATACGGGACCGCCGGACGTTTCGCTTTTAAAAATACAATTCTCGAATATCAAATCGTCCGCGTATTTCGCCTCGACGTTATATTTGCCGTTTTTGAAAGTCAATCCTTTAATTATAACCGAATCCCCGGTAATTATAAAAACCGCGGAATCATTCAAAGAATATTTTTCAGTGTTCAATATTGTCGAAACGCTGTCTTCGCCTTCAATGCAAATTCCCGATTTGAAGACGCTTACCGGCGCTGTATATTCATAATCGGGATTTTTAAAAATAAACACAGTGTCGCCGTATTCCGCCGCGTTAACCGCGTCCTGAATTTTATTATAAGCGGTCGAGGGATTTCCGCTTAAAGTATCGCTGTTATCGCCGTTAGATCGGTCGACATAAATAATTTTTGAAAATAAAGGCGTTGAAATATTTAATAAAATCGCAAGCATAAAAAAACTTTTTAAAATTCTTACAATAACGCTATTCATAATTTTTCCCGCGGAGCAATAATTGAATTTAAAAATTGTTTAATAAAACTTTTGACAAACGATATTATCATTTTACTTAACTTCCGAAAAATTTACAAGATTTTTATTGACAATTATTTTAAATTTGATAAATTTTTTTTATGACAAATAATAATCTAACAACTTCGGAACGCGATTTTTTTTCAATGATAGCCGAAGCCGCGTTTGCGAATCCTTTCAGCGACGCCCGTCTTGAAATCGATAAAAAAATCTCGAAATCAGACGATAGATTAACCTCGGACGAAATATTTATCAGACTGACAGGCGCGGTTTTTCAAAAAATTCAAGATTTGAAAAACGCAGGAAAAGCCAATCTCCAACTTTATTCCGCTAAAGATAAAATCATAATGACTAATGTTTTATTGTTTGAAATATTTCACAAATATTTTGAAAAACTCGACGCGTTAATAATTAAGCAACTCAAAGAAGGCGATAATGCCTGTTCAATAGAATGGTCTGATTCGATTTTAAAAAATTTTATTGAATACGGATTTTCCGAGACTGAAGCAATTCATTTTTTCGCGATATTTTTCCAGTTGCGTCGCGCTCATTATTTCATTAATTCATTGCTCGTTGGAAAAAGCAAATGTATGAAACAATTGAGGATGAATCTTTGGAACAATATATTTTCGTTTAATCTCAAGTGGTATGACAAATATTTAAATTCCAAGATGGAAGATTTTTCCACGCTGCTTATAGGCGAAACCGGAACCGGAAAAGGTTCCGCCGCCTTTGCTGCGGGATGTTCTGGCTATATCCCTTTTGATAAAACAAAAAAAAAGTTCGTTGAAAGTTTCACAAAAGTTTTCATTTCAATAAATCTTTCGCAATTTTCCGAAACCTTGATTGAATCGGAATTATTCGGACATAAAAAAGGCGCGTTCACCGGCGCCATAGATTCGCATTGCGGAATACTCTCAAAAACAAGTAAATTCGGAGCCGTTTTTCTCGATGAAATCGGGGAAGCGGGGATACCGATTCAAATAAAATTATTAAAAGTATTGCAGGAAAGAGTTTTTACGCCTGTGGGCAGTCACGAACAAATCAGATTCAGCGGAAGAGTTATAGCGGCAACGAATAGACCTTTAAAAGATTTGATTGAAAACAATAACAGATTCAGACGCGATTTTTATTACCGCCTTTGTTCGGACGTGATTGAAATACCTCCTTTACGCGACAGAATAAAAGAAAATCCGGAAGAATTAAATTTATTAACCGGACACATTATAAAAAAAATGATATGCGGAAACGAAGCTCCGCCTGAACTGTTTGATTTTGTCGGAGATTGTTTGAATAAAAATATCGATTCGAATTATCCGTGGTATGGAAACGTTCGCGAACTCGAACAGTTTGTAAGAAGGATAATTCTTAAGGGAAATTTTGAAAAAAACAACTTATATGATAAAAACTCAAAATCCGACAATTTTATCGGACAAGTCGAAAACGGTCTTTTAAACGCCGATAAGCTTTTAGCCGGATATTGTTCCATACTGTTAAAAAAACATAAAACCATTTCTGAGATTTCAAAAATATTGGAACTGGATAGGAGAACCGTAAAAAAATATTCAGAATTAATAAATTAAAAAATTATTGACAAAAATTGAAAATATAGTTATATTATTACAAATATTTTTTTAACGGGACTGTTTATGAAAATTAGAACCGGAATAATTTTTTTATTTATATTTTTTTCAGCCATATCCATAGTTTATTCAAACCCCGCAGATAAAGACTTCTTTGATAAGGGGATGAATTTTTATTATTTGAATAATTTAAAAGACGCTTTGTCAAACTTTTCAGACGCCGTTAAAACAAATCCAAATAATTCGCAATACAGGTTTTATCTCGGAAAAACGTTGTTCAAATTAAAGGAATATCAGAAAGCGATAAAAGAACTTGAAACCGCTTTGAGTTTGAAAGAACCTTCCGATGAAATAATCAGATTTCTTGCCGAGTCGTATTTTACGATTCAGGAATGGCAAAAAGCTCTGAAAATGTATGGAATATTATCGGAAAAATTTCCAAACGAATTTGAAATACATTTCAAACTCGGCCAATTGTTTTTTGTTCAAGACATAAACGATTTAAATAAAGCCCGCAAACATTTTGATATTGCATTGAAACTTGCTCCTTTGAATCCATACGTCCGGTATTTTATCGGAAGAATTTATTTGAAACAAAATCAGTTTCCCGAAGCTATAAGCGAATTCGACAAAGCCGTATCGAGCGACCCGAGCAATGGGCTGTTTTATTATTGGAGAGGCAACGCTCATTACGCTCAAATGGATTTCTACAATCCCAAAGACGAACACTGGAAATCAGACGACGATTTCAGAAAATCAATGGAGCTTGGTTTTGATCAGGCGCAGACTTATTTTATGTTCGCAAACACCTGTTTAAACCGCGGTTTATATTATATGAACAATAACCGCGAAGCCGACGGAGTCGAACTGCTGAAAAGCAGCACGAATTATTACAGAAAAGTCATAATTCTTCAACCTGACGCTTCAAACGCATTCAACAATCTCGGGCTTGCATATCTCGGTTTAAACAAAATTCAGGAATCCATACTCGCTTTTAAAAAAGCGATTGAAATCGAACCGACAGTTTCATTCTTCCATAATAATCTTGGAGACGCTTATTTCAAACTCGGAAATTTTAAAGATTCAATTACCGAATGGGAGCTCGCGCTTGAACTCGAACCCGATCCCGACAATATAAGAAGTTCATTATTCGGCGATAAACGCAATCTTCGCGATAAAATCCGCGACGCCGAACGCAGACAATAGAAAACAGAGAATAAGAAAAATCCATTTATTCCGCTTATCGTTTGTCGAGTCAGTATAATTCTAAAACATTTACATAGTATAATAATTATACGCAATTTTTGATTATTGTTTCCCTGTTATCTATAACTAATTGACTAATGTTTATTTTTAGTCTTTTATATATTTCTAAATGATGTTCCTCTGGTTTTGTAGTTGTTCTTATAATATTTAATCGGTTATTTTCATCAATAAAGTTTATACTTACAATTTGGCGAAATTTAATAATAATCTTATTTTGTTCCAGTTAAGATTATTTTCCTCTTTGTTTTTAAAACTCTCTTCAATACAATTATATACATGATGTTATTCATGATGTTATTTTATCATAAAACACGTCGAATGTCAAAAGGAAAATCACTCAAAATTTAACTTTTCGGCGCTATTTTCCGGTTTTAGACATTTTAAATTTTCAAGTTCTCGAAAATTAAACGCTTGATTTTCCGAAAGATGGATTTTAACCGAAATTTTGCTCAAAAGTTGCGAAACGTCGGCTAACAATGACTGCTGAATAGTAATAAAATTTTTATTCTTCTACGGACGTTTCAGGATAATATTCGCTTATTATCTCTTTTACTCCGGAATATGCGTTTCCGGCTTCTTGCGCCAATTGAAATAAATTCCAGAACATTTTATATGATGCGTTAAGTTTTAAGGAGTCCTGAACTTGAACGGACGATTCGGAATTTATTTCAGAACGCGATAACGCTTTCTTATTTGTTTCAGAGCGAGATAAAGCTTTCATATTTTTGTATTCGGAAATTATACCGGTAATTTTCGGTATAATTCGCAATATTGATTTCGCGGTTTTATCTATGCTCTCGGAGGGAATAGATAAACCTGAAACAACCTCGTTTATAATCTCGGTAAATTCCTCATTGTCAATATTTTTTATACTTTCAAATATCGACAATAATAAATCAAAATCGCTCAATAATTTCAAATTATCATTTATAAGTTCAAAGTTTTCTCCGGTATTCAAATAGCCGCGCATAAGACAAACTGTTTCGACAAGAGATTTTATTAAATCTTTTTGGGACTGAGTTATCCTTGAGTTCAGTTTCAATTTATATTGAATCGTATTTGACGGAATAAAATATATTTTGTTTTTAAATTTATTATTGCCCGGAATAACCATATCAATCTTAATATGATTATTGTTTTCATTAGATTGATAATAAACAATCTGAATCGAAGATGTGATTTTTACCGGTTTTTCGTCGTTGATAAATACTATGTATTCAAGGTTATGATCAAACTCAGGAATTTCAAGCATCAAGAATTTACTTGATTTGATTGAAGTTTTTTTTTTTAAATCCTGCAAATTGCCGCCAAACGCGTAATTCGTAAATAATAAAACCGCTAAACAAAGCTGAATTACCAGTTTGAAAAAAAAATTCATTCCCATTATTTGATATTTAACAAAATTGATTTTAAATTATTATAATAATCCTTTAAAAAAAATTCAAGTTTAGATTTTTTTTATTGACAAATATTTTTGTTTAAATATTATATAACACAAAATATTTTTTGCCCCCTAGTGTAACGGCAGCACACCGGACTCTGACTCCGTTCGTATAGGTTCGAATCCTATGGGGGCATCCACCATTAACCACTTTATTTTCAGTTAATTAAAATGGTTTTTCAGCCGCCTATTATATCAGCCAATTTCTCTTGGCGCGAAAAAAGCGCGAAAAATGTATAACTTTGGAGTTTATCAATCGCGGTTTTCCATTCTCTCCAAATTCGCGCGAGAATAGAAATTCAACCCGAATAATGCAATAAAAAAAGTGAAGTTTTTCAAAACATATATGTATGATTGCGATTTAAAATCGCAATTAATGTTAAAACTTCTAAAAACCTGAAAACTTTTAAAATTTACGGCTTTAGCCGTAAATCATACGTTTTTTAGATTTTGAAAAATTGTCTGAAACAAGTATTCTATGCTGTCTGAACAATTTTTCGAAATCCTTATGCAGTTCTCGGGTTAAAAAAGCGGAATTTTTGAAAGCGCGCCAAATTGAAGCGAGCGCAGTAAGAAATTGTTCCAATATTATTAACAAAATTTTCGCATATTATTTCAGTTATTTTTGCCGACAGCTAAATGAAATAATAGAAAAATATTTTTCGCTCGAATTAGCGATTGTGTCAAATATTTTTGATGATTTGTATTCTATCCACGAATGTCCCGACAATTTATTGTTATTTGAAACCCCTATGCGCATCTCAAATTTAGTATCGCAATATTTATTCAGTAAATAATACAGAATAACCGATTTTTCAAGGCAATTCGGTTCGCCTGCCGTCTTTAAAATTCTTGTCGCCCAAATATTATACCAGACCGGAGGAATATTTTTTTTGCGGAATTTCAAGGGAGAATACAGACCAACAAGTTTTCTTATGTTAATTCTATGCTTCAAAAACTTGATAAATACAGAATTAACAATAATCCACACCAGAATTTTAATTTTGAATAATCTCGATAATATTTTCATTTTCGAGTTCGGATAAAAATTCGTTAATTTGTTTTTCAAGTTCTATTCGGCTGAATCTGTCGAATTGGAACTCGGCAGATATAAATTTTATTATATCGTCAAATCCGCAGATTTTCTTTTCTTTTATGAACTCAAAAATTTCTATTCCGGATTTTTTTAAACCGTAATAACAACTGTTGTCAATGTTCAATATAATCAGTTCGTCGTTTAATTGTCTTGAAACAAGGTCTGCGTTTAATTTAATTTTTTTCATATTTAAATCCGGCAATTCAATAATTTTTCAATATTTTATTTAAAATTTTTTCAGGAGTTATAGGCAGAGAATATATATGGAAACCAAGCGCGTCGAATATAGCGTTATTGATTGCCGGAGCTACCGCCGCATACGCGACCTCGCCCACGGCTTTCAAACCATAAGGTCCGGTCGGTTCCTCTGTCTCGACAAAAACCGTTTTAATTTCCGGTTTTTCAAATATTGTCGGAATTTTGTAAGCGAGCAAATCCGTTTCAACCGCCTTGCCGCTTTTCGAATATGAAATATTCTCGTATAAAGCATAACCAAGCGCCTGCATTGTAGTTCCTTCTATCTGTCCTTCCGCAAGCGTCGGATTGACAATTTTTCCGCAGTCCAGCATTTGAACAATTTTTACAATCTTTATTTTTCCCGTTTTTTTATTAATATCAATATCGGCAAAAGTCGCGACAAAAGGCGGAGCGGAATTTTCTTTTTTTACCGTGGCGCTAAACACTGTTTCGACCGGTTTCAAATCCAAAAAAATCAATCGCGCTATATTTTCAATATCAAATGTTTTGGTTCCGGATATTATTTGCGAGTTTTTAAAAATAAATTCTGATTCATCAATCCCGTATTTTTTTGAAACCCAATTTAAAATTTGAGTTTTTAATTTTTCACAGGCTCTTTTTACGGCTTCTCCGGCAAAGTAAGTGGTATTCGAAGCGTATGAGCCGGAATCATAAGGCGTAACAGCCGTATCTGAAGCGATTAGATGAATTTTATCCAAAGTCAAACTCAAAGTTTGGGCGGCGATTTGAGTTAAAACCGTATCGGCGCCAGAGCCAACGTCGACGGCTCCGCTCAATAATTGAATGCTGCCATCTTCATTCAGAGATACTGTAACTACCGACCTTGTTATATTGGCAATACCGCTTCCCTGCATCGATATAGCCATACCTTTTCCGGTAACAACGTCTTCATTAGCCGCTTCCCGCCGTTTATTGAATTCAATCAGTTGTTTTCCGTATTCAATTAATTTCGGGAGTTCGCAGACGTTCACAATCTCGCCTTTCGGGAACGGTTTTACAAATAAAGTTTCGACCTGAAGTCTGTCCCCTTTTCTTATGCAATTAATTCTTCTCAATTCTTCGGGCTGTATTTTCATTTTTTTAGCCGCCTCGTCGAATAAAGATTCAAGAGCAAACATTACTTGCGGTTCTCCGTATCCTCTGAACGCGCCTGACGGCGTTTTATTAGTATAGACGACCTTGACGTCGGTTTTAATGTTTGGAGCTGGATATAAAGACATTATACGCATAACCGCAAGCTCGGCAACCGTAGAACCATGACCGCCGTATGCGCCTGTATCGGATAAGATATCCGCTTCAAGATTAATTAATTTTCCACGATTTGAAAAACCGAGTTTCAACGAAGTTCTGAAAGGATGTCTTGTTCTTGCAAATAGAAATTCTTCTTTTCTTGTCATCAAAATTTTTACGGGTTTATCAAGAAGCGAAGCCGCAAACGCCGCGTAATGTTCGACAATTATTTCCTGTTTGCCTCCGAATCCGCCGCCTATTCTCGGTTTTATTACTCTTACTTTTGAAAACGGGAGCCGTAGAAGTTTTGCTATTATTCTTCTAACGTCAAAAGGAACTTGAGTCGAAGCGTAAACATTAATTCTCTCGTATTCGTCTTTAAAAGCAATGGCGGTATGAGGTTCGAGATGAGCGTGCTGCTGCTTGGACGTTTCAAAAATGTTTTCAACTATTACCGGAGTATCGTCCCAGTTTATTTTACCTTGCTCATAATGAAATGAAGAAGTTAAATTTTTGCCGGAATCTTGAATGTTTAAAATATCATTATTATTATGAATACTTGCTTTCGGATGAAAATACGAATCTTCAAAATTTAAAATTACAGGCAGTTCGCCGTATTCTATTTTTATAAGTTTGACGGCTTCTTCCGCTGTTTTTAAATCCTCTGCAACAACTGCGGCTACCGGCTCTCCGTAAAATCTTACTTTTGAATCGAACATCCGCAAATCATAAGGCGACGGTTCGGGATAGCCTTGAGCGGCGGACGTGTATTTAAGGTCGGGAGTATTTTTATAAGTCAGAATTAATTTAACGCCCTTTAACGCTTCCGCTTTTGAAACGTCGATATTTTTTATCAAGCCGTGAGCGACAGAGGATAAAGCAAGTTTCATATAATATTGATCCGGAAACATCATATCGCTTACGTATTGCGATTTTCCGCGGGTCAAACCGTCGCCGTCGATTTTATCCACCGGTTTGCCGAAAAGTTCGGCGTCCATTTCAAAAGTTTTATCTTCAATGCTTTTGCGTTTGTTTATAACGTCAAAAAAAAGTTCGGCTCCTTTTATAATTTTTTCATAACCTGTGCATCTGCATAAATTACCGGACAATTGTTTTATCAAAGTCTCTCTGTCCGGATTCCGGTTTTCAAAATATAAACCCGCCGCAGCCATAATAAAACCGCAAGAGCAGAATCCGCATTGAGCGCTCCCCGCCCGTTTAAAACAAAGAGGCAAAAGTTTTAATTCGTCGTTAAAACTTATGACTCCTTCGACGGTCAAAATTTCGCATGCTTCCGCCTGAACCGCAAGCGTCAAACAAGATAAAACATTTTTTTTGTCGATTAAAACCGAACAACCGCCGCAATTGCCGCCGTCGCACGCCTGACGCAATCCTTTATATCCGGCTTTTTTCAACAACTCGACAAGTTTGGTTGAAACTTCAACCTCGAATTTTCTTGTTTTTCCGTCGATATTCAGTTCAATATTCTTTTTCATTTATCCCGCTCAATTCATAGTTTTTTAAAAATTTTTTGTATCTATTTTTCAATTCTTGGCTATTGCGGTTTCTATCAAATATTTTAATATATTTTTCCTGTAATCCGAAGAAGCTCTCATATCGGTTTTAGGAGAAGGTTTGGTTTCTATTTTATTCATCAAAGATTCCACAGATTCATTTTTCAAAAAACACTCGGTATTAAGCCAGTAACTTCCTAATGCAACATCGAATTCCGGGAAACTTTTATATTTCATAACAGTTATATTTAAAGTGGCGATATCTCTTCCCATTCTCGATTCTTTTACAAAAGAAGATTTTTTTATTCCGTCAAGTTTTGATTTTTTAAATATAAAAGAATTAATTATGTTTTTCGGAGGCAGCGCGAATCTTCCGTTTTTTGGATTTATAAAATCATTAAGCTTAATAATTTTTATGCCGGTTTCATCTATGACTTCCATATCGGGATTCGACAAATACAAAAACCCAAGCGTATCGGAAAAATCAAATTGAGAAATCAAATTTCCCGCTAATGTAGCCATATTGCGTATTTGAGGAGACGCAATTAATCCGCAGGATTCGACAAGTCCCTCAAAAAAGTTAAAATATTCAACGTTTTTTAACGCTTCCAATTCTGAAAGTTTTATTCCGGCTCCTATTTCTATCGAATCTTGATGTTCAATAATATTTTTTTTTATTATTTTTGTCAAAGCTATCAAATAATCGGAATTATTGCCGCGCCAGTTTATAGTTACGCCGCCGGCGTAATACGAAAAACTGCCGTCAAGTTGATTGATTATTTGAAAAGTTTCATCAAATGTTTGCGGAGTAAAAAAATCTTTATGCATACTTGTTGAACTTTATAATAATTCGTAAAAAAAATCAATTTGAAAATGGCTTTACAATTTTCTCGATTTTTAAAAGTTGCAGATAAAAAAAGCACTAAGACTCTGTAATTCTAAAGGTTTAATAATCTGCAACCGCTAACGCGGTTGAATTTTACATAACCTCGCTTTTGGCAATTATTTCGAAACCGTCTGAAGTTATCGTCAAAAAAAAGCAATATATGGAAAGACATTATTTTTTTTTATTATATAATCACAAAATAAATTTAAAAACCAAATATTTTAAAAGGAGAGAGTTTTGTTATGGAACAATACGCATTAAAACCTATCGGAATTATTCGAGGACAAGATCGTCCGGTTTGCATCATAAAAAAAGAATACGTTCCGGCGTTAAAGTTCATTGATAATTTCAGTCATATCCTGTTAATTACAAACAAGGCAAATCAAAACTATGGAACCAAGCTGAATACAATTCATAATCCTTTCAACAACGACAAATTTTATTTTTCAATTTCAAGGATAGCCGACGTCGATTATAAAGCGGGCATAATAAGGATTGATAATTTCAAATCGGAAAATAACGCGGAAATATTCGATATAAAACCTTATTTTCCCATTGAGGATAGAATAAAAAATATAACAATGCCGGATTCGGTAAAATCTTTAGGAGAGTGGAGAATCGACCGCGATATTTCCAATTTAGCCGCCGAATCAAATTATAACGATGCTCCGCAAAATTTTTTTTCCGAAAAACAATACAAAATTAATACGATAGGTTTTATAAGAAATATAAATAGAAAAACCATAATTCAATTAGAGAACGGAGCGACAAAAAACGAACTCGATAAACTTGCGGAATTCAGTCATTTGCGCGTATTCTGGTGGTTCAGCAGATTTGACGAAGACAAATATAGAAAAGCGGTTCTTTGCAATCCGCCTTACGAAAAGGCGCCGGCAACCGGAATATTCGCGTCGCGCTCTCCGGTAAGACCCAATCCAATCGCGCTGACAAACGCGCGAATAATAAATATTGATTTCAAAAATTCAGCGATTGAAATATCCAATATCGACGCGTTCGATAAAACGCCCGTGATAGATTTAAAACCTTATATAGCGGGAGTTGACAGGGTTCAAAAATTCGCGGTTCCGGAATGGTTGAATCATTGGCCGGAATGGAACGAAGAAGAAAAAATAAAAGAGATTAAAACCGGCGATTTAAAAAACTCTGACTATGACGAACTGAAGAAAATATGCGCGGGCGACAGCAATTCCGTTAAAATCCCCGTATACAATCAAGAATTCAAATTTTCAGAAAACAATTCAAACGAATCCGCAGATACGCAGAAAATAATTATTTCCGGATGTTCCCACCACAATCTTAAAAATATTTCTTTGAGCATACCTAAAAATAAATTTACCGTTGTAACAGGCGTAAGCGGAAGCGGGAAATCTTCCCTCGTATTCGACACGGTTTTCGCGGAAAGCCAGCGGCGGTTTATGGATTCTCTTTCAACAACCGGAAGACAGGCGTTTGAACAATTTGAAAAACCGCAGGTGGATAAGATTTACGGATTGCCTCCGGCAATATCAGTCGAACAAAAATCGGCGAACCGGAATCCGCGATCGACCGTGGGAACTATGACGGAAATTTACGACTATCTGCGTTTATTATTCAGCCGCGCCGGAATCAGACATTGTCCGGACTGCGGAGCGTCCGTAAAACCTCGAAGCGAATATCAAATCGTAGAACTGATTTTATCGCTTCCAGAATTTTCAAAACTTGAAATTACCGAAGCTGAAAGCGGAGAACTCATATCCGAATTTGAAATTTCTCCGGACAAAAAAAATCCGGTGTTCAAAAATAAAATAAAAGAAATAGTAAAACGGGCGTTAATAATCGGACGAGGCGCGTTTGCGGTCAAAATAAACGATTCCATTTCAAATGCCGGAATCAATGACAAAAAAGATTCCGCAGCCGGATTAGGAGCCGGCAAAAATCCGACAAACGAAAACTTTTCCAACGTCGAAAAAAAATTTATTCTGCATACCCGCAATAAATGTTATCATTGCGGCAGAATATTTTTTGATTTATCTTCGTCGTATTTCAGTTATAATAATCCGGTCGGGATGTGTCCGAAATGCAGCGGACTCGGATATACTATCGAAGTTTATCCAGAGCTTATCGTATCGCGTCCGGATTTGTCGATACTCGACGGCGCCTCGTTATGGTGGGGCAATTTAAGACAGCAAATAAAAAAACCTACCGGCAACTGGTGGAAAGGAGAAGTTTTAGCGCTCGCTCAAATAATGAAAGTAGATTTGGAAAAACCGTGGAAAGACTTGCCTGAGGATTTTAAAAACAAAGCCCTTTACGGAACCGACGGAATCGAGGTGAAATTCGAATACTCGTCGGCGCGCGGCAGAAAAGGAGAAATTACGCGTCCGGTTACAGGCGCGGCAAATAACATCTCAAGAATGTTCCGCGATACTCAGGGAGAAGGCAGCCGTCAATTTTATATGCAATTTATGCGAAACGAATTATGTTCCGAATGCAAAGGCGAGAGATTAAATTCAGAAAGCAGAATAGTTACGGTATGCGGAATTCGTTATCCTCAAGCCGCTCAAAAAAACATCGAAGACTTGTTCAACTGGATAAATGAATTGCCGAAAACTCTTGAAAAAGAGGATTTGCAGATAGCTTCGGATTTGTTAAATGAAATATACAGACGTTTGAAAGCGTTGATGAATATCGGGGTTAATTATCTCACTCTCGACAGACCGGCTCCAACATTGTCCGGAGGCGAAGCTCAACGCTTGCGGCTTGCGTCTCAATTAAATTGCGGATTAACTGATTTATTATATGTTCTTGACGAGCCTTCAATCGGATTGCATCCTTCCGACCATCATCTTTTAATCGACGCTATGAAAAAAATAAGAGACGCGGGAAATACTCTGCTGGTTGTCGAACACGATACGGACACAATGAAATCCGCGGACTGGCTTATCGAAATCGGACCTGGCGCGGGAGAAACCGGCGGCTATATTACAGCTCAAGGAACTCCGCAATCTGTCATGGACGCGGGCGATTCCATAACGGCAAAATATCTAACCGGAAAACTTAATGTCGAAAATAATACGGCAAACAGAAAAAACGAAAAACAGAATTATCTGAAACTATTCAATTGTTCGCTTAACAATCTAAAAAACATCGACGTATCGTTTCCGCTCGGAAAATTCATCTGCATTACCGGAGTCAGCGGATGCGGCAAAAGCAGCCTCGCCTCAAAAACTTTATATCCGGCTCTCGAATCTTATTTTGCCGGACATTCTTACAATACTAACTATATTGATAAAATCGAGGGTCTTGAATTCATCGATAACGTTATAACAGTAACGCAATCGCCTATCGGCAGAACTCCAAGGTCAAATCCCGCCACTTATATTGAACTTTTTGATGAAATCAGAAAAGTATTCGCAAAAACCGAAGAAGCCGTTAACTTAGGGTTTAAAGAAAATCATTTCAGTTTTAACGCCAAAGGCGGCAGATGCGAGTCATGTCAGGGAGCAGGCCGAAAAAATATTGAAATGCATTTTATGCAGGATATATGGATTGAATGTCCCGAATGCAGGGGCAAACGGTTCAACCGCGATATCTTAGAAATAAAGTTTAAAGAAAAAAATATTGCGGACATACTTGAAATGGACGCGGCGCAGGCTTTGAAATTATTTGCTGAAAATAAAAAAATAAACAGAATACTAAATACTCTTAACGACGTTGGTCTCGGTTATATTAAACTTGGACAAAGTTCGGTTACTCTGTCCGGCGGAGAAGCCCAAAGAATAAAACTCGCAAAAGAATTATGCAAATCCGACACAGGGAAAACGCTTTATCTTCTGGACGAACCCACCACCGGACTGCATTGCGCCGACATTCAAAATCTTTTGAATCTTTTGAAACGGCTTACTCAAAAAGGAAATACGGTTATTGTCATAGAACATAACATCGATATGATTAAAAACTCCGATTGGGTAATAGATCTCGGTCCGGAAGGCGGAAATAAAGGAGGGCGTATAATAGCTCAGGGAAAACCTGAAGATATAAAAAAAACAGCGGAGAGTAAAACCGGAAAATTCTTATAAAAATAAAAAATGACTTGAATTTATAATAAAATGTTATATATTTTCATAAACAACATTTTTTTACGGTTTTAATAATTAGGAGTTTTTTATGATTCAGGTTACAGAACTTAAACCGGGCAAAGTCGTTATGATTAACAACCAGTTGTATAACGTATTGAAAGTGTCTTTCAATCAGCCCAAAGAAGCGAGAACCGAGGTGATTTACAGGGTAAAATTTCAAAACATAAGCAATCAATCTATTCTTGAAAAATCATTTCACAGCCCTGATAAACTCGAAGACGTTTTTCTTGAAGTCCGGAAAATGCAGTATCTTTACAACGATATGGAATCTTACACATTTATGGATATTGAAAATTACGAGCAATATCAATTGGATAAACGCTTAATCGGAGACGCGATTAATTACCTGCTCGAAAATATGGAAGTTGTAATTTGTCTTTACGACGGACAACCGGTTACAATCACAATGCCGAATTTCGTCGTTTTAAAAGTAGTCTACACCGAACCCGGAGAAAGAGGCGACACGACCGGAAAAGTTTTGAAACCTGCAAAACTTGAAACCGGACTCGAGGTTCAGGTTCCATTATTTGTGGACACCGACGTCAGAATAAAAGTCGACACGCGGACCGGAGAATACGTAAGCCGAGCTTAAATATTATGAAAAAAACACTTTTAAAATCATTAATTCAAAAAGCTTTGATTGAAGATATCGGTTCCGGCGACATAACGACTGACAGCATTATAACCGGCGATAAAATTCATACGGCAAATTTAATAGCGAAAGAAAACGGAATTATATGCGGGACCGACGCTTTCAAAGAAACATTTTTATTTCTCGAACCGAAAATTAAATTCAAGTTTTTTAAAAACGACGGCGATAAGTGCGTGAAATCAGGTATTATCGCGGAATTAATCGGCCCTGCTCAAGCTATACTTAAAGGAGAACGCGTCGCGTTAAATATCATTCAGCATTTAAGCGGAATAGCGACGCTTACCTCAAAATACGTTGAAATTGCCGGAAAATACGGCGTTCAAATAGCGGACACAAGAAAAACTCTGCCCAACTTAAGATACTTGCAAAAATACGCCGTTACAATCGGCGGCGGAAGAAATCACAGAATGGGATTATACGATATGGCTTTAATAAAAGATAATCATATCAAAGCCGCTGGAAGCATTTCAAAAGCAGTTGAATTAGTCAGGAAAAAAACAGGTTTTTCCGTAAAAATCGAGGTCGAAACCTTTAATCTGAACGACGTCAAAGAAGCTCTCTCCAACCGCGTTGAAGTTATTATGCTCGATAATTTTAAGTTGTCGGATATCGATAAAGCGCTAAATCTAATCGATAAAAAAGCCATCTCTGAAATTTCAGGAAACGTCAGTCTTGATAATCTTGAAGAATATTGCGAAAAAAAACCGGATATTATTTCCGTAGGCAGTTTAACTCATAGCGTTAAGGCGCTTGATATGTCATTGAAGATTAAATAAATAATATGGCTGAAAGAATAATTGTCAAAGGATTAAACTGGATTGGCGACGCCGTTATGTCGTCTCCTTTTTTTGAAAGTTTAAAAAAAGGAAATCCTAAAAGTTCAATCGTTGTTCTCAGCAGACCGTGGACTGCGGAAATATATAAAAACAACCGGTATATAGATAAAGTCGTGGAAATCGACGATAAAAAAAATAAAATCGAAGCTATTAAATTCTTAAAAAAAGAAAAATTCGACGCAGGCATTCTGCTTCCAAAATCTTTATCCGCGGCGTTGCTGTTCAAATTGGGAAACGTAAAAAAAATAAGCGGATGGTCGGCGCAATTCAGAAATTTCATTATTTCCAATCCTGTTTCTCTTACTAAAAATTTAAAAAGCATTCATCAGGTTTATCTTCATCTTGAACTTGCTTACGCTAATTCGGGAGTTAAACTTGAAAAACCGGAAATTTTTCTAGACACTTCCAAATCAACCGACGAACAAATAAAAAAAAAATATTTTAACCGGAAAAACGTTTTTTATCTGGGAATAAATCCCGGCGCGTCTTTTGGTCCGGCAAAACGCTGGAAACCGGAATATTTCGCCGACGTTATAAATCGCCTGAATTCGCTCGACTCCAATATGACGCCTGTATTTTTCGGGTCTTCAAACGAGATTTCCATAAGCGAATCCATAATAAAATCATTGAATAAAAAAATAGAATACGTAAATCTCGCGGGCGCAACGACATTGCAGGAATTGTTTTCAGCAATTAAACAATGCTCTTATTTTCTCACTAACGACAGCGGTCCAATGCATATTGCCGCAGCTCTGAAAATACCTTTAACGGCGATATTCGGTTCGACGAACGATAAAACCACCGGACCGTTTTCGTCTAATTCAATCGTAGTTAAAAGCGGCGCGGAGTGTTCTCCCTGCATTTCTAAAAAATGCAGGTTCAACACGTATAAATGTATGAACGACATTACGCCGGATATGGTTTTAGGCGGCATAGCCGGTTTTCTTAAAAATTTCAAAGGTTAATTTTTTAACCGGTTCTTTTCCGTAAATTCTAAAAACTTATTTTACCGAGGAGCTGTTTATTATGAAAAAATATTTTATAATATTTGTATCCACATTTTTATTATTAAACGCTTACGCCTGTATTTGCGCTCCTTACGAATACATACCTGCGGACGCCAATATTAAACTTAATTCAAAAACAGGAATTACGGTGTTGCCGGAAAAATTTTTAAGAGAATACGATCCCGTTACAATATTTTTCGCTGTTCCTAAAAAAAATGAAGCGCCCTGTCCCGAAGACAATCCCGCAAAATACATTGAAACAAATATAAATCAAGCGGGAGAATACAGATGGATTGATTCAAAAACGCTTCAGTTTAGGCCTGCGTCTCAATGGCTTCCATTAAAAACATATTATTTAAAAATCGACGGTTACGAACTGAAACTTATTACTCTTATGGAACCTCCCGAATCAATGAATCCGGCAAACAATTCATCAGACAACCCTGAAATAAAAGATATAGAATTGACTTTCAAATATGAAATCGGCGAATCGGATTTAAAAAAAATGATACGCATAGAAACTATTGAACTGCCCGGTACTGAAACCGGCAACACAATTGTTATTCCTGAAAACGAATATTCCATAAAAAGGTTGCAAAGACCTTCAAAATCCGAATCGGCAAAGTATATTATCTCTTTGAAAAATCCGGTCAAATCAGGATTAAAAACCGTTTTAAATTTTAAATTGTCGTCAGATGATGAAAAAACGCTTGTAAAATATCAGTTTTCTACTAAAGAAAGTTTTCAAATTAAATTTGCAGGAATTCAAGAATCGAATCTATTGCCCGTCGTTAAAAAAGGCGCGGTTTATTCAAACGAACAAGCAGTTTCCGGAACAAAACAAAATATCGTCTTTCATTTTTCAGCTCCTTTATCAGCGCTTACTTTGTCTGACCTTAAAAAATTAATCAGATTCTCGCCCACTGCCGAAATAATTAATTTCGAGGTTCAAGGCAATATCTTAAACGCCAATTGTAAATTTGAAAAGGAGA
>DAINAU010000059.1:0-23891 GCA_036733285.1 bacterium | reverse complement strand
TATTATCTCAGTATCCTATTCAATTAATATTTTGTCAAAATCAATCGGGGTAACGCTCAAACCCGCAAAATTCAAAGGCGTGTCTTCCCAGTTTTTATATTCGACAACGTCCGTTTCGGAAACGCTTATTTCCCGCATAGCGCTCGACGACGGAAATGCGTCGATTCCAAGATATGAATTACCGTTGTTAGTAGCGGAATTAAAAGGGTCAAAATACCAGTCGGCTCCGTTGACAAAAAATTTATATTCGTATCTGCTGGCTGATAATATTTTTGAACATCTCCAATATCCGTCCGTATCCAATTTTAAATTATCAGAACCTACCCAATCATCCCAGTTTCCTCTCACTGCAACGCTTGAATAAGACGGATTATTTGGAAATACGAATAAGTATTTATAAGAATTAAAATAAGAATATTCATAAACGGTTTTGCCTTCGGAAGTATAATAAAATTTATATGTTACAGATTTATTTTTTGGTATTACAAACGTCCGCGAATAAACCGAACTCGTATCGGTCAATTGCATTTGATAACTCTTCCACTCGGAACCAATTAAATCAGCGCTACCCAAATAAACCGTATCGATATTTTTTATGCCGCTCATATCGACTGTAAACGTAACCCGGACGCTTGAGCAATTAACTATGATAGTATCGCAATCATCAGGACCAGGTCCTCCGGCTCCGCTGTCGATATATACGCTTATATAATTGGTTTCAGGGTTGGTTCTCAATGATACCGGACAAGAAAACGAAGTCGAATCGGAAAGAGTTAAAATAATTGTAGAACATTCGGTATTGTTTAGATAAATTTTCACAGTATAACCCGGATAAGCGTTTGAGATTGTTCCGCCTACAACAATTTCTGCGGCTGATGTTTCTATTTTAGTATTTGCAACAGTTGGATACTTAAATTCTATTGACGCAGGCCCGCTTATTGACGCGGCTCCGCTGATAGAATTTATTATTACAGTATCGAAATCATTTATTGAAAGTTCAGGACCGTAATCCTCTTCAAAACTTTTTATTGATAAAGCGGGAATCGACAACCTGAAATCAGCGCCGGAATCAGCCGAATCCTTTGTTTTAACAGTAATAATAAAATGATTGCCCGTATCATTATTTGAAAATTTATAATCTATCGAATTATTAACCCACGAACTTCCAGACAAATTCAAGTTGTCAACAAATGTATCAGAACCGGAATCGTATTGCCCCAAAACAACGCCGTCTTCAAATAAACTTACATAATCGATATCAGCCGGATTCAATGTTCCCGCGTTTGAGACGGAAAACCCCGTAAGCGTATCTCCGGCGTTTGTGTCTCCCATAACAAAAACCGAACCCGCGGCGAATGTTTCGCCGGCCAATACGGTATCAATTATAATATCAGTTCCTTTAACTGCTGTTACGCTGTCTTCTTCCGAACCAAACCACCAATGCGACAAATGTTTTACAGGCAACGACAATAATGATTCGCCAACCGATAATTTATATTCTTGACCGGAAGCCGCGCCGGAATCAGGATGCGTCGCTTCATACCATTTTGAATCGGACGTATTCAAATAATACAATCTTAAAAATCCGTAATCCGAATATATGTTTTTTGAAGAAAAATCAAATGTTAATACCGGACTGTCCGAAAAATAATTTAAGCCGACCGGATTAAAGCCCGAATCATTAACCTCGATTTTCAACATAGCATTCGTTCCGTAAGTATAATTTTTAATATTTGAAGTATCGGTTGAATTAATATAATTCTGATTTGGAGAACTTAAAACTATATAAGCGCCGGTATCTTTAGGATTGATTGAAATCGACCAACTGTCTGTATTTAAAACATTAGACGCAGTAATAAAAACCGAATCGCAGTTATTGGAATTAATTGTATATATCGTATCTGTCCCGATAATATTTGAAACAACAATATTATATTCCGCAGTTTCGTTAACCGGACATAAAAAATCAACCGGATAATAATAAACTGAAATCGTATCGAATGCTATAGCTGAAGCTCCGCTTAAAAGATACGCTGAAATAAAATTATTCCCGCGCGTCAATAATGCGGCGTCAAAACTCCAGCTCTGACTTTGCGAACTTATTTCAAAAACCAAAGATTGCTGAATTCCGTTTATGTAAAGAGCCACTGAATCGCCTGATTTTGAATTTAAAGTTGTTCCTGAAACTGAAATTAATTGAGAAACCGTATCGGAATTATTTAACGGCGATTTTATTAAAATGGAATATACTGTGTCTTCTTCAATATTGTTGTCCGGAACGCCGTTATTATTTCTATCGATTTCTATTACAGATATCTGCTGGCGGACTAAAGCAGAGTCCGGTATAAACTGATTGGAAATATGAGTTCCGGCAGAATTTGTTAAAACCACGAAAACGCCGAGTTTTTTGCCTGTCAAAGAAATATTATTATAAATTTCAGAGAAAGGAATAGCGCATTCAAAATACTGTCCGCCGCCTGAAATTTTAGCGTTAGTCAGCCAATCCATATTTCCGTATTTCGATTCGCTTTCAAACCTTCTTATGCCTCCGGTTTGAGAATATCCGTCCCAGCCGACTGCAAGCTCAGCGCCGAATCCGCCGCCGCCCATATAACTCGCATTTATCCAGTTGGAAATAGCAGCGTCAGGATTTTCAGTCTCGTCCGTTAAAGACAAGAAATGTTTTAATCCGGTATTTTCTCCGAAATCCCGGTCAATATAACAAACCGCGTAATTATTTGAAGCGTCGTCAAATTTTCCTGTTACTCCAATATAAAGAGTATCCGCATTATACGTTAAATATAAACTGTCGAGATTATTATTTGTTCCCCAATTGCTTTCAGTTATGCAGGAATCAATAAGTTCGGCGTTCAAAAAATCATTTGTTCCGTCAATATTTATCGTATGAAACGACGACGAAATTTTTTTTGAATTATATGATGTTTGCGTATCTACAACAGATAACGTTAAAGTAACATTGTTATTATTAATTGTAAAAACAGGAGCGGAAGCCGATACAAACACGCTGTCCGCTTTTCCGGCGGTATCGTAATTATTATAAAATTCAATTTCAAAATCAAGTATCCAGCCCGTATCAATAGTAGGCGAATCGTTCACCTGTATAAACATTTTTTTAGAGGATAAATAATTTTTCAATTCGGTAACGTCAATAGCTATTCTGTTGTTCGGAAAAGGATGCGGACCTCCGTCCGCATAAGCGCTCATTTCATAAATATTTTTCACTTTATCCGGACTTGCCGGATTTCCGGTTCCGATTTTTATTTTGCAATCGTTTCTTTTGTTATGGTCTATTTTATATACTGCGAGTATCTGCGGATTATAACCCTCCGAATTAGTAAAATACCAAACTTGTCCGAAACAGCTGGTAGTTTTCATAGCCGCATACGATATCCAGAAAAATCCGTCCAGATTATTATCTCCGGGCCAGCTTCCTTTTCCCCATTGATTCGCTATTTTAAACGCTCCGTATCTTGTTTCTCCTCCTTCGGTATAAGGTCCGAAATTATCGTCGTAACCTACAACGGTATTTCCATGATTATAATCCGGAGACGTATAATTATCCGCAGTCCATAAATCCTCAGCAGTCATATTTGGATATTTATCCGCGTCAACCGCTATGATAGCAAGATTTCCGCCGCTTAACAAATTTTTTAAATTCAAAAGTCCCGCGTCGGAAGTTACGCTAAGCGTAGTATAACCAGTCGCGCTTCTATAAAGCGGAGCTTCGCGCCACGCCGTTTCAGAAGGCCACGAAACAGTGTCGTTCATATTATACGGTTTGTTTTTCCAAGAACATATTCCGGCTTCTTTCATAACATTAATATTATCGCTGTAATACGAACCGTTGTCGCCGCCGTCGTTGACAAGATGATATAAAAAATCAGGACTGAATATCTGATACTGATATGAAGCGGTAGGAGCTCCGCTGTATCCGCCGACCCAGCTTGCTCCGCTCAAATTCCAACCGTGTTCTTTCGCTTCCTGAAAAGTTTTCATATAATATCCGGTTGCCCAGCTTACGCAGGATCCTTTAGCTCCCTGATTTCCTATTGGAGGAAACCAGTCCGTAGTTGAATTATCAAAAGAAACCGGGGCTTGCTGACGCGGGTCAAGATATTCAATTTTTTCCGCGAGCATTAATTCCTCTCTGATTTTTTCCCATTGCTCTTCAGTCGGAGGTTTCAAACCGGTTCCAAATCCGTTTATTATTTTATTATAATTTTTACCTTCTTCATAAACTCCGGTTTTGCGTTTCATTTCAAAAAATTCTTCTTCCGTCAATTTCCGCATTGTTATAGACAGTTTATCCGCGACAACCGTAAAAGTTTCGTATTCTACAGAATTAAAAATTTCTGATTTAACGGCGGCGCCTGCGTCCGGCAAACCATTCCCGAAAATTTCGTCTTTGCCGGAAGCTCCTTTATCCTGAGCGGTTTCATATAATTTAGAAATTACCTGCGCGTTTGTTATGGTTTTAAATTTTGAAAATACCAGAGCGGCTATTCCGCTAACAAAAGGCGCAGAATACGATGTTCCGCTTCCATACTTATACGTATTTCCAATAGCTCCGCTTATTATACTGTCTCCCGGAGCGCATAAATCTATATGACTTCCATAATTTGAAAAAGAGGATTTTTCTCCGTTTCGATTAATCGAAGAAACGGCGACTACGTTTGCGCAGCCGGCCGGATACAGAGGTTCGGAAGTATTATCGTTTCCTGCTGCGGCAACAATAACGCATCCTTTATTATAAGCGTAGTTCACGGCGTCCTGAAGAAATTGAGAATATCCGTATCCGCCGACGCTTAAATTTATTACTTTAACTCCGTTATCCGCGGCGAAAATTATTCCTTCCGCAATATCGGAATACGAGCCGAATCCGTCCGCGTCCAATATTTTTACAGGCATTATTTTTGAATTGGGAGCAGTTCCGGCTATTCCCGCGTTATTATTGCATTTAGCCGAAATAATCCCGCTAACCATAGTTCCGTGACCGTTATCGTCTTCAGACATATCGTCTGAATTTACAAAATCATATCCGTTCGCAATTTGATTTGTAAATTCAGAATGCCCGTAATCTATTCCCGAATCCAAGACCGCTATTATTGCATCAGCGTCGCCTGAAGTCGAATCCCACGCTTCATAGGCATTGATTTTTTCCAATCCCCATTGCCGCGATAAATATTCGTCGTTTGGAAGATATAAAGCTTGCGCGACAAAATTTGGTTCGGCGTATTCAATATCCTGATTTTTTTTTAATTCTTCCGTCAATTCTTCTATATTTTTACCGGCTGGTATTTTGTATCTTTTAGTCTCGGTCGCTGAAATATCTTTTATCCGGTTCAATGAATTTTTTGAAATAATTCTGTTTCTATTATTACGCGAACTCGATTTCTTGAATTTAACTATTAATTCGTTTTCAACCGCGTAAATGTCCGGCGTATTTTTTTTCAAAGAACGGGTTGAATTAATTTTTACTTTTGATAACCTTGATTTTGAACCATTATTCCCGGCGTCAGCGCCGTTTACAAAAACAAAAAAACAAAAAAACGCCGTAATAATTAAAATAACAGTTTTTGTTTTTAAGCGGCTCATAATTTCTCCAAACACAATTTTTTTTGATAAACAAATAATATCTTATATCTGATTAAAAAACAAGTTTTTTATAATGTCTTGCTCCTTGCAAACGCGGTCAGAAATTGTTCCAATATATTTAATAAACTTTTTGTATGTCATTTCAGTTGTTTATGTGAAAAGTAATTTTTAAACTTATATTACGACGCTAAAAGTTGCAACCAGTTGCTAAAAGCGTCGAATTTCACATAGCCGTTGATGAAATCAACGGAAAAAGAAATGATTTAAGTTGGCGACCCTGAAATGGTCGAATTTCAAAACATAAAATTTGATTATCAGAACGTCTATATATTTTTTTCATACTCTGTTTTTGGATTGAACGGGTCGGATTCGGTAAAATCCGGAAAAAATATTTCTCTGCTCGAAAGTTCTTGCAAAAAAGCATTATCCAAATCGAGTTCTAAAAGACAGTTTTCAATTTCTGAATATTCTTCGTATTTCAAAGCGCGATTAATTTCAGGATGTTTATAAGCGTTGAATTTCGGAAGATACTGGGACATCGCGCTGAACCATATTTTTTTTCCATAAACCGAATTAAGATATTTTATAATTTCTATGGTATTGTCTAACGCAGACGGCATAACAAGATGCCGGATTAAAACTCCGGATACGGCAATTTCTCCGTTCAATCTCAAATATCCTTTTTTTTTCATCATAAACTCTATGTTTTTTTTTGCAAGTTCCGGATAATTTTCCGCTTTGCAATATTTTTTTGATAAATCAGGTTTAATGAATTTAAAATCTGGAAGATAAATATCGACAATTTCATCGATAAATTCAAGATTTGCAATCGAATCGTATCCGGACGAATTGTAGACTACCGGTATTGAAAATCCTTTTTTTTTTGCGGTTATAAACGCGTTTTTGATTGATGGAGTAAAGTGCGTCGGGGTAACGAGATTAATATTATGAGCCCCTTTTTCTTGAAGTTCTAAAAAAATATCTGATAAATCTTCTATTGAAATATTTTTAGTCTCGGATTTTGAGCTTATCTGAAAATTCTGGCAGAAACAGCATCCTAACGAACATCCGGAAAAAAATATTGTTCCGGACCCTTTGGTTCCCGATATAGGCGGCTCTTCGCCGAAATGCAGCAAATGAGCCGATACTGCAACGGCGGAACCGGTTTTGCAATATCCGATAATTTTAGTCCTGTCAACGCCGCAATTTCTTCCGCATAATCGGCAATCAGCATATAAATCAGAAGAACTCATATTTTTAAAAAGAAATTTTATCTTTATATTTCAATATTTTATCGTAACACTTCAATTCTTTTAAATCGTCTAACGATAGAATTTTTCCTTTTTTATCTTTCAGGTTGTTAAGCTCCGATATTTCTTCGTTTGTTAAGTTTAGATTGATATACAATTGCAAAACGTTCGATTTGTTAATATTCAGTTTGGCGTCTATTTCAGAATTGTTCTCGGGCTCAGGATTTTTATCTCTAAAAATAAAGGTCTCCCCGTCCAATGTTTTATGGTAATTAATTATTCCTCTGTCAAAAAAATCTATATCCGTCGAATCAGTCGTTGAATTTGATTTAATCGAATCGAATCCATTTTCAAAACTTTCGAATTCGTTCGAATTTTTTTTATTATCATTCGAAACTTTTATTTTTTCGATTTCATTAAATAAAACCTCCAAAGACAATTCAATATTTTCAAATCGTCTTTCGAGTTTATTAATTTTTTCAATGATAATTTTTTTTTCATCGGCGCTGAAACCTTCAATTCCTTCGTCGCCGCTAAAAATATTTTGTCCGGAATAATTGTTATTTGAACGGAGCAGACCTTCCGCGGGCAGTATATTTTTTAAAGACAAAAAACAACATAAACTTAATATGAAAACGCTCAAAAATTTAGATTGAAAAATAATTTTCATATTCTTTCATTCTCCATAATTTCTTTGATTTCAGAGGTTTTAGACAATTTTAATAATCGCGCCGCGTATTTCCCGCATCCGGAAATATCTAATTTTGAAATGAAAGATTGCAAATCCGGGATAAATCTCGGATTCACGCTTAATTCTCTTATTCCTATTCCGATTAAAAACGCCATGAATTTTTCGTTGTGCGCGATTTCTCCGCAAATCGAAATGTTTTTATTCAGCCCGGCAGCCGTCGAAACAATTGTTTTCAACGACCTGAGCGCCGCGGGATGATGCGGAGAATATAAATGAGAAACTTTTTCATTCGTTCTGTCAACCGCTAACAAATATTGAACAAAATCGTTTGTTCCTATGCTGCCAAAATCGGCGTGTTCGAATAATTCGGCGAGTATAGGAAGAACCGAAGGCACTTCAATCATAATCCCTATTTGCGGATTATCGTTGAATTTTAAGGACGCGTTCCGCAATTCATTTTTACAAGACTCTATAATCTGTTTGGATTCGAGCAATTCGTCGAGAGATGAAATCATAGGAAACATTATTCTTATGTCGGAATCGTATCCCGCTCTTAAAATCGCTTTAATTTGCTGACAAAAAATATCTTTATATATTAAAGAAAATCTTATCGAACGCAATCCCAAAAAAGGATTTTGTTCTTTGCCGGAATTATGAAAATATGATAGAAGTTTATCTCCGCCGATATCGAGAGTTCTGAATGTTACGGGTTTTCCATTCATATTTTCAATTAATTTTTTATAAATAAAATATTGTTCTTCTTCCGAAGGAAAAGTGTTTCTTATTAAAAATGGAAATTCGGTTCTATACAGACCCACTCCGTCAGTTTTAAGTTCGACCGCCGTTTTTACTTCCGACAAAAGATTGATATTCGAAAATAATTTTATCCTGACTCCGTCTTTTGTAAGAGTTTCGGGCGCGGCAACCGCGCGCGCGGCCAGCTTCAGCGCCTTATTTTTTTCTTTGAAAAGACGGACTGTTTCTTTATCAGGATTAATATAGACGTTTCCTATTTCAGCGTCCAGAATTATATCGGTATTGTCCGGAAGACTTAAGAGTTCTTTAACGTCGGAAATAATCATAGGTATCTGAAGCGAAGAAGCCAGTATGGACAAATGCGACATAATGCCGCCCGAAACAAGGACTATTCCTTTAACTTTTTCAGACCAGAATTTAATAATGTCGGACGGTAAAAGCTCGTCCGCTATAATTATTTTATCGGAATAATTTTGGCATTTATCGTTATGCTGAACTAAATTATTTAAAAGCCGGAATATTAAATCTTTAATATCTGCTATCTTTTCTTTGATTAAAGGATTTTTATTTTTTGAAAAAAGTTTTATGTATTCGTTACCGACTCTTATGATAGCGTTTGACGCGTTGAACCCTCCGTTTATAAGCCGTCTCATTTTTCCGGAAAAATTATTGTCTTTTAAAATTAAAATATGCGCCGTAAAAATAAGCGAAGCCGCGTCGTCAAGAAGTTTGTTCACTTGTATCTGTAAATCATTAAGCTGTTTTTCAGTTTTTTGCGCGGCGGTCTCAAACTTATCAATATCGTAATATTCAGTAAACCGGTTTTCATTAAACAGAATTTCATTTATATTTCGCTTGATAAAAAGGGATTTTGCAAATGCGCATCCGTTGGAAGCTATTTCTCCTTTGACAAGTTTTAAATGCTCCGGCAAATCGTATTTGTCTTTAATGTTTTTACCCGAATTTCTTTGTTTTTCATTGGTTATCAGCAATCTTGCAGTATCCAGCGTCGCGGCGAGTTGCGATGATATGGCTTTTAAGGAGATTATGTCGTTTTCAGAAAAAGCTTCTACGCTTTTCCTCTGAAGCGAGATTATTCCTATGTTCGTGTTTCCCCTGAAAATAGGCGAAGCCAAATACGCCGGATATTTTTCTTCGTCAATTCCGCGTATGGGTTTAAAATATTGGTTATCTTCGGCGTTTGCTTCGCAAATGGTTTGCTTGAATTTTAAAGACGTCCCGACTATTCCTTCGCCAATTCTTAATCTTACGTTGTTCACCGCCGATTGCTGAAGTCCTTTAGTCGCTTTTAAAACCAATTCATTGGTTTCGTCGTTATATAAATAAATCGAACAAACGTCGCATTGAATATGTTTGGAAATCAATATTACAATTTTTGAAAGAAGATTCTCTACGCCGCTAACTCCGTCGAACAAACTTGTGAGCTCGCTCACATCATACAACATTTTGATATGATTAGTTATTATAGATTCAAAATTTTCAGAATTTTGTTTCATTATTTGTTAATCGGAAAACTTGTTTTTTATTTCCAATATGCCGTTTTTATTTGTAAAAAACGCTTTTACAATAATGGGATCAAAATGTTTGCCGCTTCCTTCGCGGATTATGTCGTCCGCCATATCTTCGGGAAAAGCGTCTTTATAAACTCTTTTAGTCGTGAGCGCGTCGTAAACGTCGGCAATCGCCGCGATTCGCGCTTCAAGCGGAATATTGTTTTCTTTAAGTTTGTTTATATAACCGGAACCGTCCCATTTTTCGTGATGATACAAAGCTATGTTTTTCGCCATTTTATTTATGGAAGGATTATGGAGTATTCTTGCGCCGATAGCGACGTGTTTTTTCATTTTATCAAATTCTTCCGGCGTATATCTTCCCGGTTTTTGAAGTATATCCTGATCAATCCCCACTTTGCCTATGTCGTGAAGCGGAGCGTAAATTCTTATATTTTTTATGAAATTAGAGTCGCATCCGAGCGCTTCGGCTAACAAAGCCGCGTATTCTCCGACTCTGACGATATGATTTTCAGTATCTTCGTCGTTCATAAGATTCGCTGTCTCGAGAGCCGATACTAAAGCTCTATTCAAACTATGCAGCTGAACTGTTTTTTCCTCTACAAGACGCATCAAATGATTTTCTCTATCAGACAGCAAGTTATTTTTTATGTCGAGTTCAGTCATCAGTTTTTTAACTTTTAGATGCGAATCTATACGAGCGAATAATTCTAATTTATTATAAGGTTTGGTTAAATAATCGTTGGCGCCCGCGTCAAATCCTTTGACTTTATCGCCGATATGTTCAAGCGCAGCGACAAGAATTACCGGAATAAATTTAGATTCGTCTAAATTTTTTAGAATTTTACAGACTTCATAACCGTTTTTACCCGGCATTTCAACGTCAAGCAGAATTAAATCGGGAAATTCTTCGGGAGATAACTCTAATATATAATTAATAGCTTCGTCCCCGTCTTGGCAAGTATCGACAGCATACCCGATTTCCGATAAATGAACCTTTAATATTTCAAGATTGGTTATCCCGTCGTCAACGGCTAAAATTTTATATTTTTTTTCAGTATTCTGCATTTTAATATTTCTCCAAAACGTATACCAGAGCGATAGTTTTTTTTCGCCAAATCATATAATCGCGCGATTGCTCCTTTTTTCGCCAAATCATGTAATCGCTCGATTGCTACTTTTTTCGCCATAACAAATAATCGCTCGATTGCTATTTTTTTCGCCAAATCATGTAATCGCGCGATTGCTATTTTTTTCGCCATAACAAATAATCGCAGATGACTTTTTTATGATCAAACGCAAGCTGAACGTCAATTTTATCAGGAGCAAATATTTTAGCGTCTTTAGCGTCGTCTCCGGCTTTTGGAATTCCGGAAGCTCTGCACACATATGCGGCAGTAACCGTATGATGGCGCGGATCTCTATCGGGATCGCTGTAAAAACCAAGCAATCCGGTTATTTCCACTTGTAATCCTGTTTCTTCTTGGGCTTCTCTTACCGCGGTGGTTTCAGCCGATTCTCCGTAATCCATAAAACCGCCGGGTATAGCCCAGCCGTAAGGATAATTTTTGCGGTCGATTAAAACTATTCCTTTATACTCGTTTTTATCGTAAATTTCTATTAACGCGTCAACGGTTGGGATAGGATTATTCCAAACTTCCCATTGATTTCCGCATTTCCCGCATTTTATTGTTTTAATCGTTCCCATAATCAAAGCTTGACCCTTATAATTTTTTCACATATTGTCTTCGACTCTTATAGCCAGAACTTTTCCTTTTACGCAGGATAATTTATTGATAGCTTGAACTGCGTTCATAACTGATTTTTCCAGCGCGTTGTGAGTCATAATAACTATTATCGCATTGCCTTGTTCGTTTGTTTCAGTCTGAAGAAGCGACGCGATACTAACCTGATGATCGCTCAATATTTTTGAAATATTCGACAGAACATAAGTTTTATCAACCGTAGCGATTCTCAAATAATATTTTGTTTTCAAAGCAAACATTGGATTAATGCTTAATTCTTGTTTGCAATAATGGTAAGATTGCGAAAAACTGCAATTATCATTTATAATTTTTGAAGCAATATCCGCTATGTCGCTGACAACCGCGCTCGCGGTTGGCATCATTCCCGCGCCCTTTCCATAAAACATCAATGGTCCGACGTTATCGCCGTTAATGTAAACCGCGTTGTTTTCAAAAAGAGTGTTTGCAAGAATAGAATGTTTAGGAATAAGCGTTGGATGAACCCGCAAATCAAGATTCGTATTATGCAGTTTTGCAATGGCAAGAAGTTTAATTTCGTATTCGAGTTTATGGGCAAACTTTAAATCCAAAGGGCTGATTTCAGTGATTCCTTCGCAATAAATATCTTTAAAAGTTACTGTAATTCCATATGCGAGCGTCGCAAGAGCCGCAAGTTTATGGGCGCTGTCTTTGCCTTCTATGTCAAAAGCCGGATTGGCTTCCGCAAACCCTTTTATTTGAGCTTCTTTTAACGCGTCTTCAAAAGACTTGCAGTATAAAGACATTTGAGTTAATATAAAATTCGCGGTGCCGTTAACTATTCCGTAAATAGAAGTTATCTTATTTGCCACAAGCCCTTCTTTTAAAGCTTTTAATACGGGTATTCCGCCGCAGACGCTCGCCTCGAAATTTATCAGCAAATTATTATCTTTACAACCTGAAAAAATGGATTCGGCGCATTCTGACAAAAGAGCTTTATTCGCCGTCACTATATGTTTCCCGTTTTTTATCGCGCCGGTTATCAATTGTTTTGCCGCGGTTACTCCGCCGATAAGTTCGACTACAATATCAATTTCCTTATCTTCGACAATATCTTTTATGTTATTTGAAATTATTACCGATTTGTCTAATTTTACGCCTCTGTCCGAATTCGTATCGATATCTACAATCCGTTTTAAATTCAAAACTATTCCGGTTTTTTCTTTTAATTCTTTTTTTTGAGACTGAAGAATTTTTACCACTCCTGTTCCTACGGTTCCAAAACCTGCCAATCCGATATTTATAGTTTTCATTTTATATCAAACTCCTAATAACATTTTTAAAGACGCTTCAATTTCTTTATGAGTTTTAATAGCATATTATAATATATACTTGCTTAAATCGACGTCTTCGACGAGATTCTTCAATTTTTCTTCGACAAAAGCGGCGTCGATGTTGATTTTTTTATTGGAATATTCATCGCAATTATAAGAAATGTCTTCAACGAGTTTTTCCATAATCGCATATAATCGACGCGCTCCTATATTATCGTTTTTCTTATTTACACTGTCGCAATATTCTGCGATTTTTTCTATTCCCGAATCCGCGAATTCCATATTTATGCTTTCCACATTTAAAAGAGATTCGTATTGTCTGGTCAACGAATTTTTTGTCTCAATCAGAATTCTGTAAAAATCATTTTTTGTCAGGGATTTTAATTCCACTCGTATTGGAAATCTTCCTTGAAGTTCGGGAATCAAATCCGACGGTTTGGCGAGATGAAACGCGCCTGCCGCGATAAATAAAATATGGTCTGTTTTTAAATTTCCGTATCTTGTTTTAACCGCGGTTCCTTCTACAATCGGCAATATGTCTCTCTGAACGCCCTCTCTTGAAACATTGGGACCTTTTGAGCCTTCGCCGTTAGAAATAATTTTATCTATTTCATCGATAAAAATAATGCCGGTATTTTCCGCAAGTTTCAACGTTTCTTCGCATAATTCTTCCATATCAAGCAGTTTATCAATTTCTTCTTCCACGAAAATCTTTTTCGCTTTGGAAACCTGAATTTTTTTCTTCTTATGTTTTTTGGAAAAAGCATTGTCTATCATTTCTTTAAAATTCATATTAATTTCTTCAAGATCGCTTGAAGCGCTTATTATTCCCATAGATGAAACCATATCCAATGAAGGAACGGATTCAATCTCGATATAATCGTTGTTGAACTCCCCGAGTCTGTATCTATCGGCAATGTCCTTTATCTTAAAAGCGGTTTCCGCCACAAGTTCCGGCGTTATGTCAATTTCTTCGTTTTTTTTAGAGGATTTTTTTATTTTTGGCGGAGGATTGAGTTTTCGCATAAGAAGCGATATGATTTTTTCTTCCGCAAGCGTTTCGGCTTTCTCTTTCACTTCAATTTCTTTTGAAATTTTTACAAGTCGATACGCTTCTGCGGCAAGGTCTCTTACCATAGATTCGACGTTTCTTCCGACATATCCGATTTCGGTAAATTTGGTAGCTTCGATTTTAACAAAAGGAGCGTTTAGAATAATCGCTATTCGCCGGGCTATCTCGGTTTTTCCCACTCCCGTAGGTCCGATCATAAGAATATTTTTCGGCAAAATCTCCTCTTTTAATTCATTCGTGAGTTTCATTCTGCGATATCTGTTTCTCAGAGCGATAGCGATTGATTTTTTCGCTTCATCCTGACCTATGATATATTTATCTAAATGTTTGACTATTTCTTTTGGCGTTAAATCCCGAATATCATTGTTCATTAATAAAATCTCCCGATAAGTAAATTAATTTTTCCTATTATTTTATAGTTTCAATAATAATGTTTGAATTTGTGTATATACAAATTTCAGATGAAATCTCAAGCGATTTTTTTACAATTTCTTCGGCTGATAAATCCGTGTTGCAATACAATGCTTTCGCCGCGCTGAGGGCATAACCCGCTCCGGAACCGATAGAAATTATATTATCGTCCGGTTCAATAACGTCTCCGTTGCCGGAAAGTAAAAGCAACTCGTTTTTTGCGCAGGCGATAAGCATAGCTTCAAGTCTTCTCAATATTTTATCCGTTCTCCAGTCTTTTGTGAATTCTACTGCCGCGCGTTTTAAATTTCCGTCGTTTTTTTCAAGATACCCTTCAAACTTTTCAAACAAAGTCAGAGCGTCCGCAGTCGAACCGGCAAAACCGACAAGCGCTTTGCCTTTTAAAAGACTTCGTATTTTTTTCGCCGTTGATTTCATTACCATATTTCCAAACGTTACCTGACCGTCGCCGCCTAATGCAGTGATTCCGTTTTTTTTAACGGCCAATATAGTGGTTCCCTTGAACATAATTTTCTCCAAAACTTGTTAACGTAGCGTCTAATTGCTTAATAAGTATTCTTATAAAAACGAAGCAAATGCAGGGAAATAAAGCATTTGCTTCGTAAAAATAACGATAGTTATTTCTGCAATTAGACAGTAGCAGTTAGTTTTTTTAGAAACATACTTTGTTTCAATTTCATCAAAATCAAATAGAAATATAGAATATTGTTAAAAAAAATGCAATCTCGATTTTTTTGCTAAATTGATTGTTTTTTTTATTTTTTTTATTAACATTTCATTATTATTATCATTTAATTTTAAGGACAGATATTATGAATAAACAACTATTATCGGTTTTTACAATCTTAATATTATTTTTTTTCAACAATAATCTTTCGGCTGAATCAACGGCTGATACCGGTTCCGCGTCCGGAACTAATATAATTTATACGTTTAACGGCGAAGATGAAATTAAGGAATTTGCTCAATTGGCTCAAATGAAAATGGCTGTTATCAATAAAATGTCGGTTCTTGAAAATTATATAGTTTTGGAAAAAAATAATCTGGACGAAGTGAACGGGCAATTGTTATTGAAATATAAAATCGATCCGGTTAAGAATTATTCCCTTGACGCTAATACTAAAAAAATATTCGAAAATTCTCCGGATGTTTCCAATTCTGAAAAAAAAACCGAAAAATCCGTTTATGATTTTGCGTCCGACGATGATATGAAAAATTTTGTAAATATGATTCAGGTCAAACAATCGGTTTTAAATAGAATAACAATTTTGCAGGAATATTTGATATCTGAAAAAAATAATTTCGATAGGGTCAACGGGCAATTAATTTTAAAATTTAAAATTGATCCTGCAAAGAATTATTCGCTTGATTCTGAAAAAAAAGTTATAATAGAAAACAAATAGTATTCTAAAAATTATTAAATATAAAATTGAATTGCGGTTATGAATACATCAAAATTAGTTGCTGTTTTATTTTTAATGATTTTTTTTTTATATTCGCTTCCAATCTGTTCCGGCGATTCAAATAATTCTGAATTAAAAAAGTTTAATGAAATTTTCAACGAAGATTTAAAAAAAATCAAGCAATACAGAGCCGGATTAAATGAAATAACAGGGTTCCTCCGCAAATCTGATATTATCTCGCCCAAACCAAAAAATTATATGTTTTCGCTCGACGAAAGAATTCTCTTGAAAAATTTATGGGGCGCCTGCCTTGATTATAATTCGGCGCTTAACTCAATTAGAAAAAATTACCAGATAGAATTTTTTAAGAAAAAAGAAGGAGAAAAAATAAAAAAATTCTTAATGAATTATTCTGTTTTTCTCGCGCAATATAGATTTGCCTTGGATTTTATTGGTATTCTCGATTCGAATAAGAACATAGATACTTTATTGAATGAATCCGTCGTTGAATCGGGCGTTGAGGAAAATTCGTTCGCTGATTTTAAATTTGAATTTTTAAATGTGATGAAAGCCGCTCAATTTGCGGCTTACGAGTTTATTTATAAAGAATTTTATAATAAACGGATTTGTTCCGAACTTGAAATTCTCATTAACGAAGATTCGAAATATATTTGGAAATCAGGAAAAGGAAAAGGCGGGAAATTAACCTTAAAGAACGCTTTTAAAATTATTGTAGACGCGGGTCATAAAATATGGCTGCCCGTTCAACAGGAATCCGCGAATATAATGTCTGAAATAAAGGTTTACAGAAAAGACGCGAATCTAATAACTAAAGAACAGATTCAATCCGTAATAGGGAAAATTAATCCGGGAGATATTTTATTTGAAAGAAGGGAATGGTATTTAACAAATATAGGAATTCCGGGATACTGGACGCATGCCGCGTTATATATTGGAACTCCCGAAGAAAGAAAAAAATATTTTTCGCAAGATGATATATCAGAGTGGTTAAAACTAAAAAACGCTTCGAGTTTTGAAGAAGTTTTGAACCGCGAGTTTCACGAAGCATACCGGCTATCAAGAGAAAATTATGCCGACGGATTTCCGGTAAGAATTATTGAAGCGATTGGAGCCGGAGTGAGTTTTACATCGCTCGAACATTCCGGATGCGCGGATTCGCTTGGAGTTTTAAGACCGAAACTCGATAAGAACAAAATCGCCGAAGCTATACTGCGGGCTTACAAATATCACGGAAGCCCATATGATTATGATTTTGATTTTGTAACGGATAATTCCCTTGTTTGTTCGGAACTGGTATATAAAGCATACGAAGGTAATATTGAATTTCCGGAAATGACAGTATTGAATAAAATTTTAACTCCGCCAAATGAAATAGTGAAAATGTTTTCAGTCGCAGGCGATAAAACCAATAATCAATTTGAATTTGTTTTATTTTTTGACGGTTCGGAAAAACTTAAAAAATCGGTTGTATCTGACCAATCCGAATTCAGGCAAAGTTGGAAACGGCCTAAATGGCATATTTTAAAAACTGCAAGGTAACTGGAAAAAAAATACGCTTAATTCGTAAGATTCGTGTTTTTTTACCGCGAATAACGCGAATAGACCGACTAAAAAGAATTGTATTTTTTAGTTTTTGGAGCGAAAGTTAAATCTATAAATTTCATGACGCTGAAAGTTGCAATAATTTGCAAAGAGCGTCAAATTTTATAATGTCTTTAACCAAAAAGCTGCCTTATCTTAAAGATAACAGTTTTTGGGTTTTCAGTAGTTTAACAAATAAACTACAATGTTTTGAAAAACCTCGCAACAACCTGAAAATATTTTCCGGGGTGAAATTCAACCCTTGTCAGGGATGTGATTTTTTTATTCGCGTAAATTCGCGCGGATTCGCGGGAGGAATTTTTCCCTCGATATTAGAGAAAATAAGGAAATATTTATGAGATTCGAAGATTTAAAAATTAAAACAACCGATGAAAGAGTCGGCGTGTTTTCAAATAAAAAAACCGGTTGTTATTTCAGTCAATCAAAAAATAAAAACAGGGATTTTTGGCGCGGCTGGTTTATCGGAGACGATAAAATTTTAGACGATTACGCTTTATTATCAAAAAATGAATTTCTGGAAAAATCTCAAATCGTTTCAGAAATCTCGCCGCATAAAATAAAAAAAATTTTTGATGGAATTGTAATCGAAGAAATCCTCGTCGATTTTGCGGATGCTCTGATTTTAAAATTTGAAAATCATAATGAAAATATTAGTCTGGTTCCGATGATTGCGGGCGAACGCCGAATTAATGGTTTCGGCAGGGTTGATTTCGGAACTATTGCAGTTGAGTTAGACGATAAAAAATTTTTATGCGTATCCTCGCTAAATGGAAAAGGTTTGGAATTAACCGGTAAATTTTTCGAGGGATTGTCTGAAAACAAATATTCCACGCCTCTAAAAGTCATCATTCCTAAAGGAACAGGAGTAATAGTTTTTAGCCGCGCAAATTCTGCGAATAAAGCTGAAACCGAATGTTTTAATATTTTAAGTAATTATGATAATCTGATTGATAATAAAATAAAAAGAATTGATAATTTGTTATGTTCCGCAAACATTTCCGTTTCCGACAAAGAATATGAAAAAAGCTTGAAATGGGTTTTGATTCAAACTGATAATCTTATTATGGAGAAAGCGGGGAAAGGTATTTACGCGGGATACCCTTGGTTTAATAATTACTGGGGACGCGACACTTTTATTTCGTTTCCGGGCGCAACCCTTGCGAGTGGAAAATTTAAAGACGCTCAAGAAATTTTATTATCATTTTTTAATTTTCAGAACCGGTATGAGGATTCTGAATTTTACGGCAGAGTTCCGAACAGAGTGAACAATGAAAACGACATAATTTATAATACTGCGGATGGAACCCCTTGGTCTGTTATTCAATTGTATAGTTACGCGAAATATTCCGGCGATACGGAGTTATTAAAGAAATTATACGGAAATGTAAAACTATCAATCGACGCGAATATAAAAAATACGGACGAGTTTTGTTTTCTAAAACACAAAGACGCCGAGACTTGGATGGACGCTCAAATTAACGGGAAAATTCCGATTACTCCGCGCGGAGATAGAGCGAACGATATTCAAGCGTTATGGTATAACCAGTTGAAATGCGGAATCAAAATAGCCGAAATACTTGGCGAACAAATTGAAATCGACCGCTGGCTGATTGTGTTGAAAAAATTAAAAGAAAATTTCAAAAATTGTTTTATTAACAAATCAGGAACTCTTTTCGATCATATTAATTCAGACGGAACGCCTGATTTTCAAATCAGACCAAATCAGATATTCGCGGTATCGCTCGGTCTTGACGATTTAATTGATTTTGAAACGGGGAAAAAGATTTGCGATGAAGTTTTGGAAAAATTAACAGCGCCTTACGGAGTAATGTCATTAAACAAAAACGATAAAGATTTTAAGCCGGTTCATCACTCTCCGGATTATCATTTTGATCTTGCGTATCATAACGGAACAATCTGGCAATGGCTTGCGGGTCATCTTATAACGTCGTTATTAAAATTCAATAAAATTGACGCGGCTTTTCAATTGACTAAAAGTATGATAGACCAGTCTTTAAAAATAGGCGCTGCGGGATGTATAGCGGAACTTATTGACGCAATGCCGGATAAAACCGGAAAAATTAATTTGTCCGGCGCTTTTTCTCAAGCATGGAGCAATGCGGAATTTATTCGGAATTTTTATTCGGATTATTGCGGATTTAATCCGGATTTACTTAATAATGTCATTTATTTGAATCCTAAATTTCCTGAAAAATTAAGTTATATTTCGTTTGACGGTTTTTTTGGCGACGCCGTAATAAATATTTTTATCGAAAAAAAATCCGAACAATATCTTATTAAATTTGAACCCGTATCAATTAAATCCCTGCAAAATATTAATTTAGTTTTAAAAGATAATCCTATTTTAGAAATTGATTTAAGGAAATCTCATAATTTTATTATTAATCCCAATTAATTCTTGATTGATTTTTTTGGGCGAGTTTTTGAACGCTGAAAAATCATTAGATTTGTTTTTTGCCGCTAAAAATGCGAATAGATCGAATAAAGAAATACAATACTATAATAATTTTTTAGAGAGAGTCTTTGTAGAAAGAATTAAAGTTTTTATCATAAAGTATTGAAAAAATAATTATCATAAAAAATATTGAAAGATTAAAACCGAATTTATAAAAGTGATTAGAACTTATAAAGAGATTATTTGAAAAATATTTTTTATAATGGAATAACCGAGTTTAATTTATTCCGAAACCGGTTAAAACATTTTTAACGAGAATTCCGACGTCGGCGATATTATATCCGCCTTCTTGAATAATAAGGACGGGCAGATTAAGTTCGGAAATGGTTTTGCCTAATTCGATAAAAAATAATTTGTCGAGGTTAAATCCTCCGACGGGATCTATTTCGTATGTGTCCACTCCTAAAGACAAAACAAGAAATCCGGGATTGAATTTTTTAATTTTGTCGAGCGCATAGCAAAGCGCGCTCATATATTCCTTTTGGGAAGTTTTCTTTTTTAACGGAATATTAATATTGAATCCTCTGCCTTTGCCGGAGCCGGTTTCGTCTGAGAACCCTGCAAAATATGGATAATCGTATTCAGGATTAGCGTGAAGCGAAACGTATTGAACGTCGTTTCTTGAATAAAAAATTTCCTGCGAACCGTTGCCGTGATGATAATCGACGTCAAGCAGACTTACTTTACATTGTTTTGACAAATAATGAGCGGCTATAGAAGCGTTGTTGAAATAACAATAACCGCCGCATCGCGACGTCTCCGCATGGTGTCCCGGAGGTCTGCATAACGAATACGCTAACCTTTTGCCGGATAATAATTGAACGGCGCCTGAATAAGCGACGTCCGCGGAATGAAGAGCCGCTTCGTAAGTGAATTGCCCTACGGGTGTTGTTACGTCCATAAAATATGTCGATATGTTATCTATTTTTGACGTGAAAAATTTTGATGATTTTTGCGCGGCAGGTATTACATACGGAGTTCTGTAATCGTCCGCGTCTATGCATAATCCGCTAAGTTTTTTTAAATAATCAGAATATTTTTTCGAATGAATTTCCGCAAGCAAATTTTTCGGAGACCTGACCGGTTTTTTTATAGTTATATCGTTTAACGTTTTTATTTCTTTGAAAATATTAATCGCGCGGTTTTTGTTTTCGGCGTAAGGAACCATCTGCTGAAGATATAGTTCGACGGAGGGATTATGTAAATGATGTTTTAAACTATTTATGACAATGCATTTTTGTTTCATTTGCCCGATATCGATAAGAAAAGTTTTGAGTTTTATGTATAATTACTGTTCTCCAATTAATAGTTTTATGTCTTCCGGCACCGGCAGATTTTTCGAATTTTCTCTAATAAAAGAGGTCAATCTTATAATAAGATTTTCTTTAACTATAATCTCGCGCCTCAATTCTTCCGCAATAAGTTTATATTCGAAATTTTCAACTTCAACATTTTGATTCTCTTTAATTCTATTTATCAATTCTCTATTTTGTTGCCTTATGCAATAGATTTCCTTTGATTTCTCGGCAATGAATTTCATCTCGTCAAGATTTAGAGGTTTGCTGCAATAAGTTGTAGCTCCGTATTTTAAAGCGTCTATAACCGTCGAAGCCGAACTTGCGGCTGTCAATATGATATATTCAATATCTTTATATTTTGGTTTTGCGATTTTTAAAAAATCAAGTCCGTTCATTACAGGCATTAAAATGTCTACTATCACAAGAAATATATCGTCTGAATTTTTTTCCAATAAATCGAGACCGGCTTCTCCGTTGTCGGCTTCAATACATTCAAAGCCGTTTTTATTTAAACTGAATTTTACAATGTTTCGCAAATGCTTTTCGTCGTCCACTATAAGTATTTTTTTAGAAAACTGTTCCATAAAACAACCCCGCTTTTGTTAATTAAATTCGCGTAACAAAAACCTTATTATTAAAATTAAAAAATATTATTTTTAAACCGAAATCGTTATCAACGCATTCGGTGATAACCGGTATTCCATATTGATTTAATATATTCCGCGCCGCGTTTATATTGTTTTCTCCGATTTTAAAATCAATAATGGAACTTATGACTTTCCCGCCGCCGAACATTTTAGCTTCGTAATTTGAAACGTCGGAATCAATTTTTAACAATCCGGAAATTAAATTTTTCATTGCGAAATTGCCGTATTTATTCGCGTCCTGTGTTTCGGCGTTATTTGATTCGGATAAAAGAAAATGATTAATTCCGCCAAAATTATTTTTTTTATTAAAAATAGTTACTGATACGCAGGAACCTAAAATTGTCGTAATTTTATAAGGTTGAATACTATAAAAAATTTCGCCCGGAAATAAATATTTTGTTTGAAAAGGTTCCATTTTTTCATTAATTTCATTTTTTAAATAACATAATTTAAAACTGTCTTAAAAATCTAACGTCGTTTTCAAGAAATAATCGGATATCATTTATATTGTATTTCAACATGGCTATTCTGTCAACTCCTAAACCGAACGCAAACCCGGAATATTTTTTTGAATCGTAATTTACAAATTTAAAAACTTCAGGGTCAACCATTCCTGCGCCCAATACTTCAAGCCAACCCGTTCCTTTGCAGACTCTGCATCCTTTCGCTCCGCATATCACGCAACTCATATCGATTTCGGTCGATGGTTCGGTAAATGGAAAAAAACTCGGTCTGAATCTGAGTTTAACCTTCGGACTGAAAAGTTTTTGTAAAAACACAGTGAGTATGTATTTAAGATTTGCAAAAGTGATATTTTTGTCAACCCACAACCCTTCGACTTGATGAAACATAGGAATATGTGAAACATCCGAGTCGCGCCTATAGACTTTACCCGGAGCTATTATTTTTACGGGCGGCTGAATTTTTTCCATAACCCGAACCTGAACCGGAGAGGTGTGAGTGCGCAGTAACGTATTGTTTTCTGTATCTTGTTGCGAGCGCAGTAATGTATTACTTTCTGTATCTTGTTGCGAACGCAGTAACGTATTGCTTTCTGTTCCCGTCTGCGCGCTAAGTAATCTATTGCTTTGAATATAAAACGTATCGTGCATATCGCGGGCAGGATGATGCGGCGGAAGATTCAGCGCTTCAAAATTATAATAATCGGTTTCTATTTCAGGGCCCTCTGCCACTTCAAATCCAAGACCTAAAAAAATATCTTGAATTTCAAGAAGAGTCGAACGGAGCGGATGCAGTTTCCCTTTAATTGAATTATATCCGGGAATTGTAACGTCTATTGTTTCATTTTGAATTTTGTTTTCTAATTCAATTTGTTTGATTTTAATTTTTTGTTCTTCAATTAAATCAGAAATACGGGTTTTTATTGTGTTTGAGCGCATACCGAGATTTTTCCGTTCTTCAGGCGAAATATTCCCCACGCTTTTTAAAATATTTGACAAATCGCTTTTTTTACCGAGATATTTGACTCTTAAAGATTCAATTTCAAGCGAAGAAGAAGTTTCTTCAATTTGTTTTTCCGCTTCTTCAAGCAAGTTGTTTAATTTACCGATGTTATCGTTCATTGTATAAAAAATCTCCAAAGTTATAACAATCCCAATACAGAATTTTATTCCGCATTGAGATTGTTTATAAATTTTTAATCTCCGGTTATACTATACCTTTTTACAGCCGCAAGTCCATCTGCGTTTGCATAACCAATATAAGGAACGCCCGATGAAGTAACATTAATTAGCGGCGGTAAATTTGTCGCTACGAATCCTGCGGTTCCAAGCGTTTCCCAAGCCGCGTTGTTAGAGTTATACCAGCGGACAGTAGCGGCATAACTTACTGACGGGTCGAGGAAAGCGATAAAAGGCGTTAAATTGTGAACTGCAAGGGATAATCCTGAAATGTCCTGATTATAAGCTTCAGTTCCGCCTATTCGCGACCATCCGCTTACCGTATATTGCATTACATTTGGTTTATTTGTAGTTCCGCTTTCAACAAAAGCTAAAAAGATTGAGTCGCCTGAGATTT
>DAINAU010000058.1:0-24164 GCA_036733285.1 bacterium | reverse complement strand
TGTTCCGCTTATTATATGCGTATCAAAAGCCGCAACTCGATAATAATATGTAACGCCATTAGTCAAAGGGGTATCATAATAACTTGTTTCAGAAGCCGATATCGTCGCTATCAAATATTGTCCCCAATTATTTGTATCAGATTGAGTGTATCGATAAACTTTATAACCATTTAAGCCGCTCAGCGCGCCGCCATTGCCGTCTTGCGTTACCATATTCCAGACAACCGTGCAACTGCCGATGCCGCTGTTTACGCTTGCTCCGGCTGGCATCGCGGGCGCGACTGAATCCGCTCCGATTGCAGTATCTATCAGTGAAGCTCTATACGGAGTAAACGCGACGCCGTTTCCAAAAATTCGATTTCGGATTATCGAAGAATCCGAACTTGACCAGTAATTATTTATAAAACTAAAATTTGTATCGCCGTTGACAAATACCGCCGAATCTGGTTTTGATGCCGAACCGCTCCAATTATTATTTTCAAAAGTATCTGCGCTCGATGCGCCGGTAATATAAAAACCCCAGTTTGTGTTTCCTGAAACTTGATTTAAACCGAAATAACTATTCGTCAAATTACTTATATAAACTCCGTAATTCGTATTGCCTGAAATAAGGTTGTTTGTTATATTTGCAGATACCGCTGAAACTAATATGATTCCATATGAACTGTTATTTATGATTGTATTGCCGCAAGCAGAATTTCCGGTTGGAAAAGGATTGGCTCCGGTCATCTGAATAGAAACGCCGCCGCCGGAATTATTGGAAATATAATTACTGTCAATTTTATTATTATGGCTGTTATTATAAACCATAAATCCGGCTCCGCTGTTATTTGAACTTCGATTATTTATAAAAGTATTTGTGCAGGAACCGAAATTTAAATGAAATCCGTCTGAAGTATTATATGAAGCAAAACAGTTTGTTATTAAATTTTGACTGCCGGAACTGTATAAATACATTCCGTAATAATTCTTATAAATATAACAATTACTAATCGTGTTTGAATCAGAACCGCTGCTTAATCTTATACCGGCTCTGCTTGATAACCCGCACCAACTGACAGTAACATTATCAATAATTGACGAATCAACATTATTAAAATAAATGCCGTTATAGCAATCAAAAACGCGGAGATTTTTAATTATCAGATTGTTTTTGAGAGACGCGTAAATCCCGTAAAGATTGCTTGTCGTCGAATCGCCCGACGGGTCGATAATGGTCAAACTCGAATCCACGCCGATTAGCGAAATATTATTCGCGCTTATTACTACTGTTTCATTATATATTCCGGCGTCAATATAAATCACGAAGTTGCCGCCGAGCGCAGCCGCTTTCAGTAATGCCGCAGTTATTGTTCTGAAAGGAGATGTTTCATTTCCGATATTCAAAGTATCGCTGCCAATGCCAAGACAATACGAATCATTTGTCTGCGAAGTATCGTTCACATAAAAATTAGGTCCGGCATAACCAGCTTGAGCCGCTGTTTTAACAGTTAAAACCGTTGAATACGGACTTCTATTTTGAAAATTATACCCGTTGATATAATGACTGTCAAACGCTACAATTCTATAATAATAAACCGTATCGTTTATTAAACCGTAATCAATATAATCAGTATCATTAGCATCGGATATTTCTGCAATAAAAAATGATTCCCAGTTTTCAGTATCTCCATTAGCTCTGACTTGCGAAGCGCGCGCGCGGTATAATCTGTATCCCGCTAATCCTGTTAATCCAGTCCCATCTTCATCTGTTGAAGGTTTTATCCAGCGTATCAATGTTTGATATAGCGCCGCGGTGTCCGCGTCAATAAATGCCGGAATCGCCGGAGCTACTGTATCAGCTCCAATTGCAGTGTCTATCTCGCTTGTCCTATAAGGAGTAAATTTTACTTTGCTCGCGTATGTACCTTTTATTTGATTAAATATTACTGCGGAATCGCCGGTATTCCAGTAATTTCTGTTGAAATCAAAATCGGCGTTTTCCGTATTATAAACTGCGTAAGTCGGATTTGATGAAGATGTTTTTATATTATTTTTTGTAAATGTATCGGCTGCTCCACCAAGAGAAATTTGATAAATTATATTATTTTTCAAATCATTTTGTTCAAACTTGTTATTTGAACTTGAATTGAGCGATATTCCACATTGAAGATTTAAACTAAAAGAATTTCCTAAAAAAATATTGTTATTGGAATTTTGTTCCATATATAATCCATATATACCATTTGAATCCGATTTGTTATTCAAAAATTTTGAATTTACTTCGGTTTTCAAATAAATACCGTATTGCGCATTATTTATTGCAGTGTTGCCAATCAAAGTATTGTTCGAACCGTCGCGCACGTCAAATCCGATTGTTGTATTTAATACGGCGGTGTTGCCGGTCAAATTATTATACATACTACCATTTACATAAAATCCGGTGCCTAAATTTGACATTGCAGTATTGCCGGTTACAGTAAATCCTTTTACATTTTCAAAATTGAACCCCTGACCATTAGCATATTTTGCCGTATTTCCAGTTAAAGTATTAGTGTCGCTGGTTGCTTCAAAATAAAAACAGCGGTTATTATATTGCGATGTATTAGATAATAAAAAATTATATACGCTATAGTTATTAAAACTTATTCCGTATGACGAACTTGTAGATACATTACTGTTTTTTAAAATATTGTAGGACGCATTACTAAAATTAATACCTTTATAATTTTTATACGCATAACAATTGTCAAAGGTATTCGAGCAACTGCCATTCGCAATTAAAAAACCGAAACCGCCGCTATTCCCGCAATATTCAGCCCACACATTTTCGACCGTCGATGTATCGACATTGTTAAAATATACGCCATGGTAGCAATCGAAAATCCGCAAGTTTTTAATAGTTAAATTACTCCGGTTTGCCGCGTAAATTCCGTAAATCGTGCTCGTCAGCGAATCACCCGTTGGATTAATTATTGTCAAACCCGAATCCGCTCCGATTAAAGAAATATTATCAGTATCGATTACTACGGCTTCAGAATATGTTCCGGCCGCTATATTAATCCTATCGCCGGATAAAGCGACAGACAACGCTTTTGTAATTGTTAAAAATGGCGAACTTGAACTGCCAATATTCGCATCGTTTCCGGTTGTAGATACATACCATTCGTTTCCTGAAAATAAAAAAGAACGGAGATATGGATAACCATCGTTTATAGAAGAATCAATAATCCATGTATCGGTAAAATTCCAGCCGCTGTCAACAAAAATGTTTTGCGTTTTCATTTGCGAAGTTACTAAACCCGAACACGAAGTGATACCTGAACCGCCGTTGATTGCGCCTAATGCCGGATCTCCTGAAGTTTCTTTGTTCCAAAATGAATTGGAGATTGTCCCATTATTATAACCGGCAAAAGCGCCTCGATATGTACCAGAGGTCGGCACTGAACCGGAGCTATAACAATTACTGACTATTGAAGCTGTGCTGGTTTGATTATATCCGAGAAAATTACCAAATGTATTTGTTGCAGTTAATACATTTCCTCTATTGAAACAATCAATAATTTTAGAATAATTATTATTATAACCTGCAAAACCGCCGACATCATTGTTTGCGTTTACTGTTGCTGTATTAAAGCAAAGATTAATATTTGAATAATTATTATTATACCCGACGAACCCGCCTACCTGTCCAGTGCCGGCAACCGCGCCTTTAGTATAACTTTTAGTTATAACAGAACTATCATTATACCCGACTAATGCGCCGACACCGTTTGCTCCTGTAACATTTACATTTTCAAGCCGGACATTTTGGATTACGGCTTTATAAGTATATCCGAACAAGCCTATATTAGATTCGCCAGAACGGCTGATAAAAAGATTGGATATGATTTTATTCCTTCCATCAAAATTTCCTTGAAATTTCGAGCCGGAAGTTCCGATAGGTTCCCAACCGGAACCTGTATTATACGGCGCTTCATTTAAATTAATATCATTTACAACAATAAAATGAGAAGTAAGGAAATTTCTGACGTCGTTTAAATGCGCTGGCGTAGAAATCTGATAAGGGTCGCCGGCTGCGCCGCTGCCGCCATTAAAAGATAAAATAGCGGTTGTAAAAAATATTGATAGAAATAGTATTGAAACGAGCGTAATACAAAATATATTCTTTAATTTCTTAATCGCAGTATGAGATTTACGATATTTAGAAATTATGATTAAACCTATTACAAAAATACGGCTAATGCTGAAACAAATATTATTCATTGTTTTATAATAAAATTAACTTACTGAGTTTTTTTTTAAAATCAAAAAAATAAAGTTATGGTATATTGCAATAATTCATCATTTTCTTGTTGATTTTTATTATAATTCGTTGCTATTTTTTTGCAAGTATTTTTTAATATATGCGAAGATTTAAAAAAATATCAAATCAAACTGACAATTTCCATATAGAAAATCAGCGTAAAAAAAACGTAGCTTAACCTGAAAACTGCATTGGAATTTTAAAAAAAGCGCTGGAAGTAAGGAAAAACATTGATTTTGCGCGCTTTTTCAAAAACATTAATTTTTACTTGGCAGTTTTCAGGTTTTTAGAAGTTTTATATGTAACGACAAAATTCAATTTACAAATTATAATAAGTCATAATCTTAGAATTTCAAAAAAAAATAGAGCATCCGAGTTTGACATTGTAGGATTCGGGTAAACCGCCGTATTCGCTTAAAATTCCGCCTTTGTAAAATACTATTGATGCGTTTAAGATTAAACGGCTGCTGCAATTATATTCTGTTATGAATTTTGTATAAAAACTTTTATCAAGGATATTGTATTGAAACATTGTTATCAGATTGAGTTTATTAACGAACGCTTCATTCCATTGATTGCGAGCAAAAATTTGATGTTTGGAATAGGGTTCCATAAGATTATTAACATTATCGCGCGCAGCCCAGAACAAATAATAATACGCCTGATACAGATATAATTCGTTAAAATAAGGACTGACGTCGTTATAATACGGCGACTCTGTTATATATTTGAGATAATTTTTTTCAAGCCCGTTTTCATTGTAGTGATATTCTATAAAAGTGGAGCGTTTATATTTTTTCTCAGCGAAAGAAAAGCCGGCGCTTAGCTGGTTCTTGAATTTTTTTTTCTTTATGAAATCAGGCAGATATGTTTTCGGCAAATCCTGCGATATTCCGTAATCATAGCAATATTTAAGAATTGTTTCCATTAAAATATTATATGTTTTTTTGCCGGACCATTCTGCGTATGCGATGATATTATCGCCGATTGCAGTCGAAATATTAGCTCCGAACCCCGATTTATCCCTTTCGTAAAGATATAAAATTTCCGGCTGAATATTGTTAAAAATATTTGTTTCAAGTTTGAACAGATATTTTTCTGAAGAGTTTGTTTTATTCAAATTCAGCGGAAACGAGCCGCGCGTTGTTAAAAATTTTTCGCGCCTTGTATTAACATGCGGAACAGCGATAACCGAAAACGAGCCGAATTTATTAATGTTTTGAAAACGCGCCATTAAAACTCCCAACCTGTTTTCTCGCAATACAATCGGGTCGTCAGAAACTTTTTCATTGCCGGCATAGATTTTTAAGAAATCCGTCGGATTAAAACCAATAGCCGCTCCATTTTTAACATTTATTCTTCCCGCTTCAAAAGTATTCAGAGAGTTGATATTATATGACAAATAGAGTTCGTTAATATCATTGTTGACAATCGCGCTTGAAATTCGGTTATCGCCGTCGTTCAAATAATTCAGACGGTCATAAAAATTCAAGGCGAGATTATCAAAAAATTTTATTTTTAATCTTGTTGATAAAGTCAACCGGTTATTCCAGTAATCAAAAAAATAAAGCGGAATACTGAGCGACTCAATTTTTGAATTTTTAGAATTGAGCCTCAGCGACTGTTCCAGCGTAAAATTAAACTTGAAATTCTTTGACGAATAATCGGTGGGATTAGACGGTTTAGTATCTTCGGTTTGCGGTTCATTAAGAAATCCAAAATCAAATTCTTCAGCGTAAAATTCGGACGCCGTAGCAAAAAAAAAATAACAGCCTATAATCAGTAAAAAAAAAAATCTAACCATAAATCAGTCGAGTTTAAAATTCTGGAGCGCGGATTTCTGAAAAACTTCGTCCTTTATATCAAGATATTCAAAATTCGAAAATATCATACGCGTAACAAAATTTTTATCAATGCCATCGATAATAATGGCTTCTGTCGGCCGCATAGCTCCGAGTTCGTTTTTGTAATTTCTATAGAATATTATTTTTGTAAGCCGATTGCTCGCAGAATAAAAATTTGCTTTAACGGGATTCGCGTCGTCTTTAGCGAGCCAGTATTCGATTCTAAAATAATTCGCGGCGTTGTCCTTTGCAGTCAGCTCAAGCATATAACAGTCGATTTTCTTTTTGTCGGCGCTTGTGATATTTTCTTCTTTGACGATTGACGCGGCGTAATCATTGCTGAAATTTATTGTCATAACATCGCCGTTTGAAGTCTGACCCATTAATCTCTGTTGAGGCGAAATGCGAGCGGTTGATTTTGACAGCGGGTCAAAAAACCAGATGTTTGCGCCGTCTTTAAGCATAAGTTTTCCATAATCTTTTGAAGGCTCAAGAAACTTTATCAGCGTATTGTATTCGCCTGTTTTCAGATTTGGCTTGGAATAAACGGAAAAAAACATTTTCTGAGTTTCTTTGTTATTTCTGTATTCTATCAGCGCGGTTTTCATTCTGAATGATTTATCGGGATTTCTAATTTTATCGGATTTGACGACAAGCTCATTGGCGTTCGGCATACCGGCGGAAACGCATAGAGAACAAGCAAGATTGAAAAACAATGTTAATATAAAAATTCTTAATAATTTTAATTGCATAATTTTATCCTCTTAAAATAAATTCAACGCTTTGATTCAAAAACAATTACAATTTTTTAACCAGAAAACTGAATAAGGATTTTGAAAAATTGTTCAGACAGCATAGAATACTTGTTTTAGACAATTTTTCAAAATCTTAAAAACATATGATTTACGGCTAAAGCCGTAAATTTAAAAGTTTTCGGGTTTTTAGAAGTTTTAACATAAATTGCGATTTTATATCTAAATCGCAATAATACATCTATGTTTTGAAAAACTTCACTTCGCATCTAATTATCCGGATTTAACCAGCGCTAAAGCGTTTCCGCATATAATTCAAACTCAAAATTGCTTTCAATTGTGTCTCAACGCGTCGACAATATTCATATTAGCCGCTTTATTTGCCGGAATTATTGACGCAATACCCGCAACCGCTATTATTCCCGCGACTATTGAAGGTAAAAACCACGGTATTGTAAAAAGATGAATACTTAAAAGCATTTCATTCGCATAATTCGGCGGAATCCAAGTTAATTCGGCGGCATTAACAGAAAACGAAATGGCGGCTGATATGATTACTCCGATAATTGAACCCATACAGCCAAGCAATATTCCCTCGGCAATAAACTGTTTTAATATTTTAAATCTGCGCAAACCGATTGCCCGGAGAGTTCCAATTTCATTATAACGTTCCATTACGCTCATCGACATTGTATTCAGAAGTATTACAATTATTATCATTAGCATTATAATCGCCACAAAACTAAAAATGGTAATAAACATATTGTTAATCTGATTATATTCCGGTCTGATTTCATCAAACCGTTTAATTTCAAGTTTATCGAAATATCCGGCGTTTCTGAATTTTTCTGTTAATATTTGTTTAACAATCTCCATATCTTGAGTGTTATGCAATTGCATTACAATAGCTGTAACTTTTTTTTCAGACTGACCGTAAACAAGATTCTGCGCCAGTTCAATATTTGCTAATATCATATTTTCATTATGAACTTTCACAGGAAATTTTTCCGCTTTGTTCAAATATAAATTTACTACATTGGGCGCCCCGCCGGCTGTGGCGGCGAGCAAATCAATTTTAGCTTTATATTTATCGGAATTTGAAGTTCGGGTTTCAGGAAGTTCAACAGAATCCAGTAATCCGCCAATATCAAAAGAACCGGTATCTTCAAATTTAGGAGTTTCATTTTTTTCAGAATTTTCTTGTTTCTGAATTTCTGGAAACCCGGAAATTTTGTCATTCTCGTCAAGCAATTCATTTAACTTCAGCATTTTCGCGAGACCATAACCGATAAGCCCGGTATTCGCGTCATTTTCATCAAGCTCGAAATTCAACCCTTTTTTAGTTAAACGGATATTATAGAAATTCCAAGCATACATTTTTTTCATACCGGCAGGGTCGACGCCGAGCCCGATAAATGTGTTAGATATTCCTTTATCATAATTACCCGCGATGCCGCCGAACAAAAGCAAGGATGAAGTCACCCTTGTATAAGGTTTCAATTCATCGCTGTTATTTATGATTTCAATAATGCCTTTGTAATTATCAATCCCGTAATTCGCAGTATTTCCGGCGCCGTAATCAGAGAACCCTTTTTTATAAATATGCAAATGACCGGTTGACATAAGTATCCCCGTTTCAACGCCTATCATAATCGAGGAAACAAAACCGCCGAACAGCAATAAAGCGATACAGCTCACGCTTATTGCGATAATCGTCATTATTGACCTGCGTTTATTTCTGAATATGTTTCTGTAAGCTATGCTGAAAGTTTTCATATTATGTTATATTATATTATTTACAATAATTCGCCGTCGATAATCATAAAAATATCTTCGGCATTATAAATCAGATTTTTGTCATGCGTAGAAAAAATAAATGTTATGCCTTTTTTTTCTTGCATCTCATACATTAATTTTATTATCTCTCCGCCTGTTTTATGGTCAAGATTTGCAGTGGGTTCGTCGGCAAGCGCTAATTGCGGCTGTTTAACAAGAGCCCGCGCAATAGCCACGCGCTGGCGTTGACCGCCGCTTAATTCATTCGGTATTTTTTTCCAGTGGTCCGCCAATTTGACATTTTCAAGGGCTTCCATAACTTTTTCTTTGCGTTCTTTCTTCTTGATTTTATTTAATAAAAGCGGATATTCAACATTTTCGAAAACGCTTAATACGGGAATCAAATTATACGACTGAAAAATGAAACCGATATTTTTCGCGCGGAAATCAGATAACTCGTTGTCGTTTAACAAAGCCGTATCCTGACCGCAGACATTCAGACCGCCCGAACTCGGTTTATCTATACAGCCTATTATATTCAACAAGGTGGATTTACCGCTGCCGGATTGACCGATTATCACATTGAATTTCTTGCGCGGTATTTCAAGCGTTATCCCTTTTAACGCCTGAACTTCGACTTTGCCAAGCATATAAGATTTTTTTACATTTGTCAGTTGGACTATATAATCAGTTTTATTCATTGACTTGTTAAAATTAAAAAATAATTTTCAAATTTTATATTATTTGGTTTTTAGTGTCAATCTTAATTTTTTATTGAATTTTTATTTTTTTTAAGTTTAATTTACTGATAATTTTAAATTTTTCTTCTTAACTGGCGCGGGAATTTTATATGGCAATTATTCAATGTTCAAAATTAAATATAACAATAGATAATAAAAAAATTTTCGATAATACGGACATAATAATAAACCCTGGTCAAAAAATAGGATTAATCGGCAGAAACGGCAGCGGCAAATCAACGCTGATGAAATTATTATGCGGAATTATTTCTTCTTATTCGGGCGAAATTCATATTCAGAAAGGCGCCGCCGTATCTTATCTGCCGCAATTCCCAGAATTTAACGATGAAAATACCATTATTCAAGAAATAGAAACAGGCGTCTTAAATTGCAACGGCAACACTAATTCCGCTTTTTCTGAAATAAGAAAAACCATTGTCGATTATGAAAAAAATGCTTGTTCGGAAAATCCGGATTTGATTTTACAGGCTGAATTGCACGAAAAATTGGACGCGCTGAACGGTTGGGATTATTATTACCGCATTCAATCAATATTGCAAAAACTCGATATCGCCGGCTTAAAATTACAAATAAAATATTTAAGCGGAGGGCAGCGGAAAAAAGCGGCTATTGCCCGTTGTTTTATTGAACAGCCGGATATTTTGCTGATTGACGAACCGACTAACCATCTTGATATTAAGACAATAAAAATAATTGAAGAACTCATTCAGAAATTTTCAGGAACTCTTTTATTAGTTACGCACGATAGATATTTTCTTGATAATACGGTTGATACAATTTTCGAAATCGACTGCGGTTCAATAAAAAAATATTCGGGCAATTATACGAATTTTCTTGAGTTCAAGGCCCGGGAAATTGAAATTTCCAAGCAGATGGAATCAAGCCGTTTGAATATTCTGCGCAACGAAACGCGCTGGATAAAGCGCGGAGCTAAAGCTCGTTCGACAAAACAAAAAGCTCGCATAGAACGATATTACGAGTTGTTGAATACTGAAAGCCTCGAAAAAAATATTTTAAAAACAGATTTTGATTTTTCGTGGTATCCGCGGCTCGGAAATAAAATTCTTGAACTTCATTCAATTTCAAAAAAATACGGCGGCAATATATTGTTTAATGATTTTTCATTTATAATGAAGGATAATCAAAAAACCGCCGTTATCGGTCCAAACGGCTGCGGCAAATCCACTTTATTAAAAATATTAACAGGCGCGGAAAAAATAGATTCCGGCAAAATAGAAACAGGCGTCAATACTAAATTCAGTTTTTACGAGCAATTGAAAGATTCTATCGACTCCGAATTAACGCCCATTCAGTTTATTGGCGACGGTTATGATTACGTTAAAATTAATAACGAAAATGTTCGCGCTCATTCGCTGCTTAAAAGAATGCTTTTTACTTCCGAACAAATGAACGGTAAAATTAAATATCTTAGCGGCGGCGAATTAAACCGGCTTGCGCTGTTAAAATGTATGGCAACAGGCGCGAATTTTCTGCTATTTGACGAGCCGACAAACGACCTTGATATTGAAACGCTTCAGAATCTCGAAGATACGTTAAAAGCTTTTAACGGATGTATTTTATTTGTTTCTCACGACCGCTTTTTCATTGATAAAACGGCTGATTCCATTCTGCTGTTCACTAACGATAATACCGTTATAAGTCTTGCGGGCAATTATTCGGATAACGCCGAAATCATAGAAAAACTCGCATTCCAAAGCAAACAGCCTCCAAAAAAAAAAGAAACTGCGCCGACTCAAAAACCTCCCAAAAAAAAATCTAATTTGACATATTCCGAAAAACAGGAATTTGCAAATATTGAAAATGAGATTTTAAAACGCGAAAAATTAAAACGGGATATCGAAAACGAAATGAATTTGCCTGAATTTCACAAGCAGCCGTCCGCTATCATAAAAGAGCGTCAAAAATTTTATAATAATCTTTTAGTTGAAATTGATTCGCTTTATGAACGCTGGTCTTTTCTCGAACATCGCGGCTTATAAAATTGATTTTATTTAAAATTTTATTCAAACATTCCATAAACTTTTTCTTTCGCTACCGGCGGCTCAAATTTTTTATACATTCTTGTCATCGAAAATATTTTAAAAAAATTAAATTTCTGCGCGAATAGCGCCGCCGTCTTATTATTTTCCGGAATATCAATAAATACCTGCGCGCCAGTTTCCAAACATTTTAAAGCGCTTAAAAATATCAATTCGGCAATTTCAATATTATCGGCGTATAGCGGCTCAAATCTGTATCCGCAAAACGCCTTTCTAATTATTCCGTAACCGCGAATATTATTTTTTTCATCTTTTACGCATAAACCGAACGACTGCGGCTGAACAAGCCATAAACTCAATAATTTGGAACGGTCAGCCGGAAAACATAATTTATCATAACTATACACTGAATCGAAATCAGGAAAATTTTCTTTTAATGCAATAACTTTATAATTGCTCATCGTTATATCTAAAATCTGATTTTGATTTTTAATAAAACAATATCGGTTGATATTAAAAGCCGGTTTAAAACCAATGAAACTATAAAGTCTTATTTTACTTTGAACCGCATTTATACTGACGTTTTTATCTTTTAAATACGGCAGAAACTTAAAACCTAATTCCGCGCCGAGCCGTTTATTACGGAACTCTTTTTTAACAATAAATACGCCGGCTACTGTAAAATCATTATCATAAGCGATAGAAAACACAAAACCGATAGGCTCTTTATTATAAACCCCCATAAAAAAACCGGACGGGTCTGTTTTATAATAGATGTCTGCGTCATTAATGCCCGGATTCCAATTTTCTTCAGCAGTCCATTGAGCGGCTATATCAATATCGGCGCGCGCCGGCCGAACAATTTGTATTTTACTATTATCAATAAATTTTTTTATCAAACTTTTATTTTTTAAAATTTCAAACATATTTTTTTACCGCCTGCGTTTCTTCGGAATCCGAAAAAATAACGGATTGATTATAATAAACTGTTTTTTGAATTTCCGGCTGCAATGAATATCCGTCATTTAAAAATTTTCTGTGCCGTTTCCCTTTGAAAATAATATATTTTGAAAACATCCAGTCTTTTAAAGTTGGCGGTCCAGCGATTTTTACAGATTCGGCAATAACATTTTCGATATTCTTTTTATGTTGTTCAAATTGCGCAAGCTTTGAACAAGCAAGAGCAAACGGCAGATATTTTTTAATTTCCGAATATATTTTTTTCCGCCGTTTATTATGCAACGGGTCGCTCGAAATTTTCTTCGAATAATTATAACCGTTTATTTTGACAGCAAGATTCCGAATCATACTCGGTCCAAATCTTTCATATTCCGTTTTATACGCGTATTCCCTAATCTTTTCAGATTCGAGCGGCGTGAATTCAGGATGATAATGAGTCAATTGCTTTAAACCGTGCCTTTCTTCTAACGGTATCGAATCAAATATCCGCTTCTCCGCGCGCATTTTCTTAAAAAGCCGCGTTCCTATTAAAGGCAAATACAGCATATATTGATAATAGGGCGAATTAAGCGAATATGCCCATTCTATATCTTCAAAAATATTTTGTTTTGTATGATTATCGTGACATAACAACATTGAAGTTATCGTTGAAATTCCGGCTTCCAAAACCCTTTCGACTAATTTCGGAAGTTCGTCAATTATATTTTTTTGATAGGTTGAATACTTGGATTCTACTCCTATCCAGATTAAACTTATGCCTGAACGCGTAATATCAAATATTGAATTTTTCATTATTTCGTCAAACGCCGAGAATACGCTGAACTCAATAAAACTTTCAGCTTGATTCTGGCATTCAGTCAGTATATTTAAAATGTTCTTATTATTTTGAAATAAATTTTCATCTCCTACAAATAAAATTTTATCCGCTTTTTTTTCGCGGTTAAGATATAAGATATAATCTTTAATTTCATTATCTTTCATCAAACTTATTTTTTTTCCGAAAAACGAAGACGTCATACAAAAATCGCAATTATTATCGCAACCGAGACTATTGGAAATTAAATAAGCCAATTTCCGCTTTATTTTTTTCCCAAATATAACCGGATTATACGAGTAGACGTCGGGATGCTTGAACTTTATATTTCTTATCTCTAACAATTCCTGCATAAAAGAAACGCCGTCGCCTACGCATATATAATCGGCGTTTGTGATTTCTTTTAAATTCGGAATCAACGCGCCTGCGCCGCCAAGTATAATCTTGCTTAACGGAGAATGAAGTTTTATTAATTCGCACATATGCTTGGCTTTTAAAAAATTCGGCTGGATAAATGAAACGCCTATATATTCATAAATATTTTCTTTTATTTCCCGGACGAATTTTTCCTCAGTCGGAAAATCAAGGACTGTGATTTCCCTGTCTGTTATATTATTCGCTATCAAATGCAATCCATAACTGGAATAGTTTATAAACGGAACAAATATATCTTGAAAACTCATAATTTGCGAACGCAGCAAATCCATTGGCATTTCTTTACGCGTAAATTTATTATCAACCGCAAACGGCTGAAATACTGAAGTTAACAATATTTTCATTATATCCTTTAGTAACTATCAATCAAATTAAGTTCAATAATTCCGAGTTTTTATTCGAAGATTTTTTTATATCGGCGTCTTAGCGTAAAACTTTCATTGATTTTTTCATTTTTAAAAATTAACGGCTTGCCGATTAAAACCGCGTATTGCCTAATTTAAAATATAACGATTCAGTCAATAATTTTATAAATTAAAATTACGGCGAAGACGAATTTTCTTTTTACTTTCTTTAATTTTAATATTTTATCGATACCAAAAAAAATATTATATGCGGCTTAGAAATCTTTATATTATCGGTTCGTTAGTTTTATATTTTTTTTTGCTTTTTTTTCCGATGATTTTTTTTATATCCATAGGTCTGACTGAAGTTTCAATAAAGGGTCTTACTACTTTTAATTTTTCTCCGGCAATAATTTCATTTTCAAGAATATCCGAACCGGCAAAAACAGAACGTCTTGCAAACCTTTTAATATTCGCTTCTTTTGCGAGTTCAGATTCGTTTTTTTCTCCGGTTCCAAGCGCCGGAATTATTTCGTTGATTTCTTTAACCATTTTTTTAAATTCGCCGGGTTCGGTAGAAATCGGATTGTCTATGTTTTTCAGATTTCTGTCGGTGGTAAAATGTTTTTCAAAAACTCGCGCGCCCAAAACTGCGGCGGCTATGCAAAGATGAGAGCCGAGCGAATGGTCGGAAAAACCTGCGGAACATCCGAATTTTTTTTTTAAAAAAGGAATAACGTTAAGATTCGCGTCTTCAGGTTTCAGCGGATAATTGGCTATGCAGTGCATTATTATCAGATTGTCGTTATATTTTTTTATAAGTTTAACGGTTTTTGAAATTTCTTTGTAATCCGAGAATCCGGTCGAGAGTATTACCGGAAGTCCCGATTTTGCCGATTGTTCAAGCAGTTGAAAATAATCCATATCGCCCGAAGCGATTTTTATCATTTTAACTTTTAATTTATTAATTATAAAATCAAGGGTTCCGCAATCGAATGGCGTTGAAAACAAATCTATTTTCAAAGAATCCGCGTATTCTTTCAATATAAAATGATTTTCCTCCGATAATTCGTTTTGTTTAATTATTTCATAAGCGGGTTCGGATTCAAGAAGCAGATAATCCGCTTTAAAAGACTGTAATTTGACGGCGTCCGCCAAGCTTTCTTTCGCCGCGCAAATCATTTCTTTGGCAAGCGAAATATTATTATTGAAATTAAAACCTATTTCAGCTATAAAAAACGGACTGGTTTCAAGGTTTATATTTTTAAATTTTAAGTTCAAATTCATAAAGTTTTACACCCCTGCATATTTTTCAATAATGTAAAATTATAAAATTTTATTTGATTTGTCAATAATAATTATTATAATATATGCAATAAATATTTGAGAGAGGATTATATGGAAAAAAATAATCGGATTGAAAATAATTCCGCAAACGATTTTAAATCCGTATGCGGAATCGATGAAATAATTATCATCGGATTACTGCCTTCAAAATTATTCGCTTACATTTCCTCGGCAGACGGCGGCGTTTCAATTCTCGAAGCTAAAGAATTTTCGGTTTTCCTGATTAAATTTTATAATTATTATTCGGGTTCATTTTTAACTTCAGCTATTGAAGCGCTTGAAACGGTTCCTAACGGCGAAATAGAAAAAAAAATAGAATCTTTTGAAAAAAACGATTATAAATATTTTTCCGAAGCAAAAAAAATCATATCTAACTTTCCTGATATTGAAAAAGAAATAGCGTTATTTTTAATTAAAGAACTGCCGGTTCTAATCGCTTCGGCTTCGAAAAAATACCCTAGTCTCGGAGAAAAAATTTCCGCGTCTGAAAAAATCAAGTTATCCGAATTGTTTTCAATTTTCGAATTGGAACAATCTCAAATTTTTAACGGGTAAAATATTGAAAAAATTAAAAGTATTATTTTATGTCCACGATTTCGACGACGAACCCATAGGCGTCTTGTATATATCCGGAACATTAAAATCATTAGGCGTAGATACTGATATTGTTTTAACTAAATATGAAAACTACATAGAAAAAACCAAAGAATTTAATCCTGACATAGCGGCTTTCACTGTAACTACGGGATTGGACGGTTATTATCTCGGTATCGCTGAAACAATAAAAAAAATAAATCAAAATATTATCACGGTCTTCGGCGGGCCGCATTGCACTTTTTTTCCGGATTTTATTGAAAATGAAAACGCGGATTTTGTTTTTCGCGGAGAATCTGAACCGGCAATATCCAGTTTTATAAAAACGCTAACTGACTCGGGAGATTATTCTGAAATAAATAATTTAATATACAAAAAAGACGGAAAAAAAATTATAAACGAACTCGGAAATCTTGTTTCAAATATCGACGATTTGCCTCAGCCGGATAGAAATCTCCTTGTAAAATACAGGTTTTACAGAGAAAGCTCTAAAAAAGATTTTATAACCGGACGCGGATGCCCGTTTAACTGTTCGTATTGTTTTAATCACGCTTTTAATAAAATGTATAGAGGCAAAGGCAAAATTATCAGAAAACACGGCGTAGATTATATTTTAACCCAAATCAGAGAATTGAAAAAAAATGCCCGCGTCGATTTCATACAGTTTGTAGATGATATTTTCATCATTTACGAAGACTGGCTCCGCGAATTTTCCGAAAAATACGCGGCTGAATTTGATATGCCTTTCAATTGCAATATAAGAGTCGATTACGTTACGGAAAAATCAATTTCGCTTTTAAAAAAATCAGGGTGTCATTCTGTTTCTATGGGAATAGAATCAGGCGACGAATACGTCCGCAACAACATTTTAAAAAGAAATCTCAAGGATTCTGAAATAATAAACGCCTGCAGAATAATTAAATCCGCGGGATTAAAACTTGCCTCGCAGAATATCGTCGGTATTCCCGGCGGCAGTCTTGAGAATGATTTTAAAACAATGAGATTGAACTATAATTGCCGGACAGATTACGCGTGGTGCACTTTATATCAGCCCTATCCCGGAGTCGAACTTACGGAATACGCAATCAAAATCGGAGTTTTCAACGGCGATAGAAACAACATATCCCCTACTTTTCATAACGACAGCATCCTAAATATTCCCGATAAAAAAAAAATAATCAATCTTCATAAACTTTTCGGAATCGGATCCGAATTCGGCAAATTTGAATTTCTAATCAAAACGCTTATTAAATTCAATTTGACCGGAATATATTCTTTGGCGCGAAAATTATGGAATTTTTATTGTTACAAATTCCGGATAGCGAAAAAAATAGGATGGAAAGAAATTTTCATCAAAGTTCTTTCAAAAAAATATTTTATAAACTAATTATAAAAATATGAAACTGATAAAAGCTGTTATTCAAGCGCGGATGGGGTCGACGCGGTTGCCTAACAAATCTCTCATTGATTTCAACGGAAAACCCATGTTTCAGATTATAATCGACAGAATACGCTTAGCAAAAAAAAAGAATTGCGCGGTTCTCCTCGCCACTTCAGAAAACAAAGAAGACGATAAACTCGCCGAGTTTGCCGCTAAAATCGGAATTGAAACGGTTAGAGGAGATTCTGAAAACGTTTTATCCAGATTTCTGATTGCGGAAAAAAATTTCCCTTCAGACTGGACATTGCGCTTTACCGGAGATAATCCATTGATTGCTTTTGATTTTTTAGAAGATTTCATAGATTTCACCGTTTCTAATAATCTCGATTATTCCGCTATAAAAGGTCTGCCCACCGGAATGGGATACGAAATTTATAAATCAAATAAATTAAAAGAATTATGCAATGAAAATTTGGAATGGTTCTGCAAAGAACACGTAACCCCTTATTTTTATAGAAATCCAAACATTTACAAAATAAAATATTTTGAGATTAATTCTTTCAATTCAAATTCTATTTCTGATTTCAGATTAACAATTGACACATTGGAAGATTATAAAGTCGCGTTAAAAATTCACGGCGATTTAATTTCAAAACTTAAACGCGAACCTTTAACCGTTGAAATAATAAAATACTGCGAAAACAATCCCGAATTATTGAAATTAAATTCTAAGGTTCATCAAAGAAAATACGACGTCAAATATGTTTAGAAACATAAACGAATAAAAAATATGAAGATTAAACCATTTTTATTTTTATCCTGCTTAGTCGCGCTTTTTTTTTATAAAATGATTTTTTTCGGATTCAGAATTTTTTATTACGATATGTCGCTGATGCTTTATCCTTATATGGAATATGCGTCAGCCGCTCTGAAACAAGGTTTGTTGCCGGGCTGGAATCCGTATTTATTTTGCGGTTTCCCGATTTTAGCGGCGAATCAGGCAGGGGTTTTTTATCCGGTTTATTTGATTTTAAGATTTTTATTCGACGCTCCGGATATGTATTCGGCGGCGGTTGCGCTTCATTTTTTTATTATGATATTTTCTGCGTATCTGCTCGTTCGCGAATATAAATTAAACAGACTTGCGGCGGCATTCGGAGCGATTTCGTTCGGGTTCGGCGGATTTATGACTGTCCATCATTTCAATATCGGAATAATTTCCGCAAGAGCATGGATTCCTCTTCTTCTATTATTTTTTTTAAAATTCAAAAACGCCAATAATATAAAATACGCCGTATTCGCCGGTATAATCCTGTTTTTTCAATTGTTAATCGGGCATCCGCAGCCGAGTTTCAACGCGATAGTATTTATTTTTTTATATTTTGCCGTATCGCATTTTTTCGAATCCCAAAAAATATTGAGCTCTTTAAAAAAAACTTTTATCTTTATTTTTTTGGTTGGATTTATCGGAATCGGGTTAAGCTCGTTCCAACTGATTCCTACTTTTGAATTTTCAAAAACAGTCGAACGCACTCAGGGAGACAGATACGGTTTTATGGTTATGCGTTCAATGCCTCCCTATAATATTTTAAATTTGTTTTATCCGGAATACGCTGGAAATCCCTGTGAAAATTCGTATGTGGGAACCGAGGGTTATGACGAATTCACAATATATTTCGGAATAATTTCTTTATGTCTCTCTTTAATAACGATAAGATATTTATGGAAAAATAATATCGCGGTCAGGATTTTAGCAACACTCGCATTAATTGCGTTATTGCTGGGATTCGGCGGATATACCCCTCTTTTTAAAATCCTTTATCATATCCCCGGTTTTAAACTTTTCAGAGCGCCCAGCAGATTCCTTTTGTTTTTTGAATTATTTATGTGTATTCTCGCTTCTTTCGGATTCGATTACATTTTAAAAAATAATTTTATCAAATCAAAATTTTTAAAAATATTCGTTTTATCGTTCGCCGTTTTTTTTCTTTTGTTTTCTTTGTTAACGAATATTTACGGCGATAAAATTAAATTTGAATTCAATAAAATAATAGCCGGCGCATATCAGTCCAACGGCAAAAACAATCAGAGTTCCGGACTGCTTTCTAAAATATCGGTTAATCCCAAAAGAGTTGACGCCGGATATTTTACAGGCAAATTCAACCGCTTAATCGAAGGATATAAAACTTCAGGAGTCTTTTTCTTTGCGGTCTATTCGGCGGCATTTATTATTTTATTTTTTCCCTTTAATCCGCATATAAAAAAATATTTAATTTTGACGCTGCTTATATTTGAATTATTTGTTTTTTTTCAGAAAAATGTTCCTATGGCTAAAAAAAAATTTTTCACTCGAATTCCGGAAACAGTTAGTTATCTTAAAAATAAAGAAATCGGTTTTTATAGAATATATTCTTGGAACCGCGGTTTGATGTATTACGATTTAAAAAAAAGCGGGGGGTTAAACAACGGTTTATCGGAATACGAACGTCTTTTAAATTTTATTCCGGAAGATCAGGCTTCTTTATACCGGATGTTCGGTTTCTGGGGATACGACACTATGATAAGCAGGCGTCTTGCAAAATATAGAACCGGAATTCTTAAAAACAATTTTAATCTATTAAAAATCGCCGGAATAAAGCATATTATTACAGACTCGGAAATTAAAGGATTAAAAACCGGAACAAAATTTGACGGCAATATTTTTATTCAGGAAATCGAAAATACTGCGCCGCAATTTTATTTTGTAAATAGAATAACTCTTAAAAATGAAAACGACGCGTTTGAAACCATCTCCGACGCAAATTTCGATCATACAAAATGCGCCGTTATTGAATTAGACAAAACTACAGTATCAAACGATATTGACGATAACAATTCAATAATAAATCCCTCAAACATAATTTTTTCTGAAACGGTCGAAAACGTAAAAATTAAAAAAATTCAATGGAAGTCAGATTATACGTCGCTTGAAATTGAAAATCCTAACGGCAAACCCGTTCTGCTTGTTTTTAACGATTCGTATTATCCAGAATGGCGCTGCGATTTGAACGGGAAAAATACGGAATTGTTCATAACCAATTATCTTTTTAAATCAGCGGTCATACCAAGCGGAACAAATTCGGTGAGGTTTTATTATTCTTACGAGTCTTTTAAAAAAGGAATCTGCGTAAGCGCTTTTGTTTTGATTTCAACCATAATTATTTCAGCGTTTTTCCTTAACCCTAAAAATGCGATAAAAAATTGAAGTTTTTCAAAACATATATACGCGCTTGTTAAAACTTCTAAAAACCTGAAAACTGGCGCGTCAAGCAAATTTCTTGACGCGCCAGTTTCAGGTTTAATCATTATCCCAAACAGGTATAAGATTTTTGAATCTATCGACGTCTATCTTTCGTTTTAATTTGCTTATTGTTCTATCCTGAATTTGTCTGACCCGTTCCCTTGATAAATTCATTATTGTTCCGATTTCTTCTAAAGTCTTGGGTTGATAATTATTTAATCCGAATCTGTAGTTTATGACTTTTCTTTCATTTTCGTTAAAATCCTTCAGCAATAAGTTTATCGCATTTGTCAATTCTTTCAAAGCTATATTATTAAAAGAATTTTGAGCGCTTTCATCTTCGATAAATTCCGCTATCGAACTCTGTTCTTCATTCGAAGACACGTCGAGCGAAGTAATATCTTGCGCTGCAAGCATCAGTTTAATTACTTTCTGAGGAGTTAATTTCATTGCTCCCGCAATTTCTTCAATTGTCGGGTTTCTGTCTAATTCCCAAAAAAGCTCTGTGTTTATCCGTTTATATTTGGATAATAATTCGGCTATATGCACCGGCAATCTTATATTTTTGCTTTTGTCTATCAACGCTCTCTGAATATATTGTTTTATCCACCACGAAGAATACGTGCTGAATTTATAACCGAATTTTGTGTCGAATTTTTCTATTGCGTTCAGCAATCCGAGATTTCCCTCGTTTATTAAATCGAGAAGTTGAAATCCCTGATTGAGATATTTTTTAGCTATCTTTACTACAAGTCTCAAATTCGCCTCTGTGAACGCGCTTCTAATTTCGCTGAATATTTTCAATGATTCTATTATTGTCTTATATGTTTTTTCAAACTCTTCTTTAGAAACATTTTTCATATTTGCCAAAAGAAAATTCCTTATGGCTTTTAAATCGCGTTTAAAAAAATTATATTTTATTTCATCAAACGCGGTCTCGCTTATATTAAAATCTTTTAAAATTTTAATAATCGAATTCTTGTAACCCCGTAATTCGTCCGAGTATTCTATTTCCTTTTCCGGCGTCAATAAACTGAATTTGCCGATTTCTTTAAGATAAATGCTTATCAAATCAAGTTCCGCGGAGTTTTCTTTTTTTATATTATTTTCCGAATCGTAATCCGTCTCTTCTTGTTCAATATCAGAATCGTCGAGCAAATTTATTTTATCCTGTTTTAACAAATCAATTATTTCATTTACTTCTACGTCTGGTAAAAATTCGCCTACGACGTCAATAGTAACTGAATTGTTATTGATTTTAGCATACTTCAGAAGTTTTAAATACTCTTTGGACTGTTTTATAATCGACAAATAATCGTTGTTTTTTATTTTTGCCGATTTTTTTTCTTCGGCAAAACCGGACTTAGGCTTTTTAGTTTCCGTATTATTTCTATTTTTTTTTAAGGTTTGGGAATTAATCATAATATTTGGTCGGCTTAATCAAGAAAATTCAGCGGATTTACAGCAACCGGATTGCCTCCTTCTGATTGTCTTATTTCAAAATGTATTACAGGTTTGTCAAAATCAGGAGAATTTTCATTCACGCCCGCTTTGCCTATAACCTCTCCGCTTCCTATGCGTTGTTCCGGTTTTACCGCAATCTCTTTTAAATACGTATATACCGTCATATATTTTTCATTGTGCTTGACTATTATTGAATTTCCATATCCTTTTAAATTATCCGTATAAATAACAACGCCGGCTCCCGCAGATTTCACTTCGCTGTTTTCTTCAACTTCTATTGTTAATCCCCTGGTTAAAGTTGAAAAAAAAGTCATTATTTTTCCATTTACAGGCCAAACAAAATCGAAATCTTTTACAATCGGAGATTGTTTAATTTTTTGTTTTGGAGCCGTTTTTACAGTTTTGGGTGTTACAGTTTTTGATTGGACTGTTTTTACGGATTCTGCCGTTTTTTTCTTAGATTTTTTTTTATCCGGTTTTGACTGTGATGCGGCTCTGGTTTCAGTTTTGCTTTTATCCGAGGATTGTTCTTTGGATTTATATGCCGGAATATAAAGCAATCTTCCGGCGCGTAATTTCGAGGAATCGGAAATATTATTCGATTTCATAATCATATCCGCCGGAGCGCCGGATTTTTGAGATATCAGATTTATTGTATCGCCCTGTTTTACTTTATAATGATAACCGCCGCGTTTTACAGCGCAATTTGAAATTATTAAAACGATAATCAATAAAAAAAATTTTTTTTTCATTCGATATTTATCGGATAGAAAAATTTATAAAGTCCTCGTCGCCGGGATAATCCGTTACGCTGACATTCTCGACTCTCGACATAGGCGGACCCTTTTTTATATAAGAAATGATATTATACACTTTATCGATGTTTCCGCTTAATACCGCTTTTAGCGTTCCATCCGGCATATTTTTTACCCATCCTTTTATACCGAGCTGTAAAGCGAGATTATATATGTAATACCGGAATCCTACTCCTTGAACTTTGCCGCTGACAGTCGCTATCTGAACAAATTTTTTTGAAGTCATATTTTTAAAATCAAATCTATATACAAATAAATTGTTTGCGCATTACTGTCCGGCGGCGTTATAACTCAAGCGCGAACGGTTTCAAAAATTCCGCCGAATAATAATTTTCATAGTATAATTATAAAGTAAATTTTAGCAAGTATTTTTTAAACGATTAATTTTTTTTTCTGATAGCGGATAATACGCCGCGAACAATTTTTAAAAATTCTTGTTCGTCGTAAGGTTTGACTATATAAGCGGCTATGCCCATTTTTAAAAAATCAACCACGATTTTTTTATCTGAAGTGGAAGTCACCATAATTACGGGAATGTTATTCAATACTCCAGCTTCTTTTCCTTTGCAATAAAAATCTTTTCCGTTTAATACCGGCATTTCTATATCAAGAAAAATCATTCTGATTCCGGGATGTTTTCCAAGCATAACAAAAGCTTCTATCCCATTGTTGGCTTCTATGAAATCAAACAAACTGTTGTCTTCGAGTTTATGAATAATACTTCGTCTTGCGGTTGAAGAATCGTCCACGATAAGGATTTGTATTTTTGGATTTGCGGAGGCGTCAAGATATTCGATTTCTTTTAATATCCTTTCGATTTGCATATTCATTGAGTCAACATTATCAGTCATATGTTTTACTCCTGACATAGAAATTCTAATGAATTAGCGTTTTCTCAAACTCTACCGGATAATCTTCAATAACAACAAATTTTACAATGTTTTCAAGTCATACGCAATCGACGATTTAAGCGCGTTTCATATTAATAGCGCTTTGGAGCATTTCGTCCGCCGTATGAATGCCTTTAGCGTCAAGTTGGAACGCTCTCTGATATATTATCATATTAGCTAATTCAGAGCCGAGGTCCACATTGGAACCTTCAAGTTTGTTAGACGCTATTATTCCCGCTACTGAATTGTCAGACGCGGTCGTTATTTTAGCTTGATCGTTAGAGTTTATATTTATATCAAAATAACTGTCTCCATATCTTGTTAATGATTCAGGATTGGAAAAAGTCGCAAGAGCAAGCTGCCCTATATCCCTTGTTTCAGAATTAGAATAATATCCGGAAATCACTCCGTTGCTGTAGACC
>DAINAU010000057.1:0-24377 GCA_036733285.1 bacterium | reverse complement strand
TCACAGCGCGCTGCTTGGTTCTGATAATGTCGCGGTTCTTTGTCTTGTTGAAGTTTCGGGTTTGCCTGAACAGCATTTCGTTCAATTAATGAATAACTACGCTCAACGCCTTAATCTGCAATTCACTAAATTTTCCGATCCGACAGGCATTGAAGAAAGCAACGTTTCGACTTCATATGAAATCAGCGTAATTATGCGAAAAGTATTGGAAAACCCTTTTCTTTCAAAAATCGTCAAGACTAAATATATGACTATAAGGGCTTTGAATTCATATTATTCTATAGATTACGTTAATACCAATAGATTATTGCTTGATCCCAGAAAAAAAACTCTCGGCGGCAAAACCGGTTTTATCAGCGAAGCGGGTTATTGTCTTGTTACGACAAACAGACTTGATTGCGGAAAAGACGTTATTATGGTTTTTTTAGGAGCAAACGGAAAATTGACAAGGTTTGCCGACGCTAACAGAATGTATGATTGGTTGAACAAAAAGAATCTATATCTTAATCCTGAATACTCGGCGGTAAAAACAGAAAATAAAATCTACAAAGATAACCCGTATAATTATTCTGATACGAATTCATTTAGAAATAATTAATTTATCTATAACTTGACTGTTTATGGTTTGGAGCTATTGAATTTTAACGTTCGGAAATTATGATGTTGAAAAAATACGAATATACATTGAAGAACGAATTGGCGGAATTAGATACGCTGGCTTCGATAATTGAGCGGCTATCTGAAACTCATAATATTAATCCTAAGATAAGTTACGCCATTAATTTATCGCTTGACGAACTGATAACCAATATTATATCATATGGATACGGCGACAGCGCGGAACATTTGATAAATTTGGTTTTTGAATTTTCCGGAGAGCGCGAATACGGCGCCGAACTGAAAATTATTTTAATAGACGACGGCAAAGAATTTAATCCGTTGGAAATGCCGGCGCCAAAAACAGATATACCGCTTGAAGAAAGGAAAATCGGAGGATTCGGGATTTATTTTGTTAGAAAATCTATGGACGATGTTTTTTATGAGCGAAAAGACGGCAAGAATACTCTTACTATAATCAAAAAAATATAAATTATTCAGGAATATAATATGTTCACAAACGCGAACGAATCAAAATTATACGTTGATTTTGAGCATTTTGCCGAAGACATATATTTTGCCAAATATCTAAAATTTAAAAAGTATTTTGACGATTCGACATACGTTCAATTCAGAACCGTTCAAGAACTCAGCAATAAAAAACTGGGTGAAATCGCAGTTTCAAAAAATCTTTTAACTCCTAATGTCGTTGAAAGTCTTTACGATGAAGGCGTTCGCTTAAATAAATATTTCGGTCAAATAGCGGTCGAAAAAAATATTTTAACAATCGAGCAAGTCGAAAAAATCGTCGAAGAACAAAAAAAAAATTTTGTCGGAATAGGAGAGCTTGTAACTGATTTCGGATATATTCGTCAGGAAAAATTATCCGAAGAAATGAAAAATTTTCAGGAAAATCAGAAGAAAACAAACGACGCTATCGAAGATAAAATTTCAAAAATCGAATTTAAACACGTAAAACCGATTCTCAATACGATCATCATCACTTTAACCCGAATTTTGTTTATGCCTCCTAAACTCACAAGTTTGATTCAGCCTGTAAACGCGATTTATCCTATGGACAAACTTTACAGGTTTTCCATTTCAAAAGATTTAAATTTTGATATATATTTCAATTACGACGAAAAATTCGTGAACGAATTATTTATTTTCAAATTCAGAAATTATAGAAATAAACGTCTTCTGAAATTGAGGAACGCGATACCGCAGGAAATATCAAACATTTTGACCGGCGTCATTATAAAGAATCTATGCGAAACCAATAAAATCGATTTGAATATGTCGATTCCATATCCGGTATCCGAACAAAAAATCGAATTAAAAAAAGAGCATCATAAATTTTCCATAGCGTCGCCAGCCGGAAAGGTGGAAATAATTCTTCAAACTGAAAAGTGAACGCGATTATTTCCCTTCTGATAATCGCGTAATAAGATATTCCGGAAACTCTTTTTTTCTCATATCTAATTGAATAGAATCAATATCGTATGCGGTTCTGTTTACCGTAATACTCATTTCATCATCGTCGAAAATCATATATGAAGCTCTCGGATCGTTGTCGCGAGGCTGGCCTACGCTTCCCAGATTAGCGATATATTTTTTTTCATTTTCCAATTTGATTTTTTTAAAAGGCTCGATTCTAATTATCTTAGGCTCCTTACCGTCGGCATTTTGACTGAATAGCGCGGGTATATGAGTGTGTCCCACAAAACAAAGATTGGTTTTCATTAATTTGAAATTTGTCACAGCCACCCATAAATTCATCATATAATCGGTAATCGGATTGGTTAAAGCTCCGTGAACCGCTTCGAAATCTTGAAAATATAAAATTGGTTTTAAATTTGCAGATAGATATTTTTTATGATTTTCACTAAGATTTTTTTTCGTCCATTCAATGGCTATTTTTGCGAAATTATTGAAATCATCCGTATCGAGTTTTTCAAGAATTGCAAAATCATGATTTCCGGCGCAAACGTCGTCGGTCAAATTTTTCAATAAATCTATGCATTCGCAAGGATAAGAATTATACCCTACTATATCTCCCAAACAAACATATTTATCAATATCGTATTGCAAACTATGGTTAATTACTGATTGAAGAGCTGGCAAATTGCTATGAATATCGGAGAAGAGGCAATATTTCATCGGTTTAAAATAAATAATCGGCCGAAATAAAAACATAATGCGCTAAAAATAAAATTGTATTTATAGGCGTATTTTTTTCCCGACCGATTATTTTAGTAATCTTGTTTTACAAATTCAATCGACTTATTTCAATTCGCCGACTTTATAGGTTTTGTTAGTATCAGGATCGACTATATCTGAATTGTCGTTGCAATATCCCATATTTTTTAAATCATCGATTTGTTTAACGGATACCGGACCGTATTTTTGTCCGTTAATCATTAAAAAATAGGATTTGTTTTTATCGGGTCCAACTTTTACAGGCTGCGGAGGCAACTGATATACGGGCTGATTGAATACCGGTTGTTGCGGTAAAAAGAAACCGGCGTTGGAAGCCGCGTTTTCGCGATCGAATTTAACGGCTATTCCGGATAAATTTGTGGTAACTTTTGTGTAAGCTCCAAAAATATAGCTGTTGAAATGTAAATCGGTAACTACATTAACAACCGCGTCCGCGCCCACTCTGTTCGCCGCATCCATTAATCTTTTATAACCGTTATCGCCTTGAGCGACTATTCCCAGAATATTTGAGGATTCGCCGCTTGCATTAACCGGTCCAATGATTGAATATTTTGTGGGCGTTTCCATATTATAGGAAACTTTGCCTCCTAAAAACTCAGCGGGATAAGTTACATCCGTCATAATCGACGCAGGTATTACACCGCTATTTCCCATTTGCATTGCTCTGCCGCAACCGGCTACAAGCATTAATGAAAGTACGCATAATAATAATAACGCTTTTCTCATAAAAAGAAACCTCCTCTAATTTTTTGTTTTGATTATATTAAATTTTAAAAAAAAATCCACAAAAATTTATTAAATTGTTTTTTTATTTTTTTAATATATAATTTCTTGAAAATTTATAAAATATTTATTATCGGTTTTTAAACTAAAAAATATTATGAAACATTAACCGGGGTTCTTATCGGAGGAAATTATATGTATGGAAGATTTACCGAGCGCGCTCAAAAAGCAATGATACTCGCTCAGGAAGAAGCGCGCCGTCTTAATCATTCGTTTATAGGAACGGAACATATTCTGCTCGGACTATTAAAACTCGGAAGCGGAGTGGCGGTAGAAGCTTTGACCGAATTAAATTATTCTCTCGACGACGTGAGAGAAGAAGTCGAAACTCTGTTAAAAAACAGCGAAAACAACGCGGCTTCTAAACCCGCGGACGTGTCCGGAGAATTAAAATATACTCCCCGGGCTAAACATGTTATGGAACTCGCTTTTAAAACGGCCCGCGAACTCGGACATCCTTATATAGGAACGGAGCATTTGCTTCTTGCTCTGCTTCAGGAAGGACAGGGCGTCGCGGCAAAAGCTTTGATAGATATGGGAATTGAACTCGAACAGCTTCATCATAAAGTAATGGAAATTCTCGGCGGGATGGCGAACGCGGCTGCCGGAAAAAGTTCGATTCCAAATCAGCCGCAGGAATCCTCTCAATCGTCCCAATCCAAGAAAAAAACGGCGATAGACGTTTTTTCAAGGGATTTAACTCAAATGGCAAAAGAAGGAAAACTGGATCCGGTAATCGGCAGAGATAAAGAAATAGACAGAATAATTCAGATATTGTCGCGAAGAACTAAAAACAATCCGGTATTAATAGGAGAACCGGGCGTCGGGAAATCCGCCGTAGTAGAAGGACTCGCTCAAAGAATAATCAACGGAAACGTTCCGGAATTTCTTGCGGGAAAAAAATTGGTTTCCCTTGATATGGCCGCTATAGTGGCTGGAACAAAATACCGCGGAGAATTCGAGCAAAGGTTGAAAATGATAATAAATGAAGCGGTTACTTCAAAGAAAGTCATTCTTTTCATAGACGAACTTCATACGATTATCGGAGCCGGCGGAGCCGAAGGTTCGCTTGACGCCGCAAATATGCTGAAACAACCGTTATCGCGAGGCGAATTGCAGTGCGTTGGCGCGACTACAATCGACGATTACAGGAAATATGTTGAACGGGACTCGGCTATAGAACGCCGATTTCAGACTATTATGATTAACGAACCCAGTTCTGAAGACACTGTAAAAATATTAAGCGGATTAAGAGATAAATACGAAGCCCATCACAAAATTACCATTTCCGATTCAGCTATAACCGCCGCCGCCAAATTGTCCGCGAGATATATTTCTGACAGATTCCTTCCGGACAAAGCCGTTGATTTGCTCGACGAAGCCGCGTCGAGAGCCAGAATAAAAAAAATAGTTCCCACATCATTGAAAAATCTCGAGGAAGAACTCGCCAGAATTATTGAAGAAAAGAAAAAATCGGTCAGCAATCAGGATTTTGAAAACGCCGTCGTATTGCGCGACAAAGAGCAAAAATTAACCGTTGAAATCGAGAAACAAAAAAATTCTCAAAAAACAGAAAGCGACGCGACTATCACGGAGGTTGATATTACGCAAATAATAAGCGAATGGACGGGAATACCGGTTACGAAACTTACCGAAAAAGAGACTTCGAAACTTTTATATCTTGAACAGGAACTTCATAACAGGGTAGTTTCGCAAAACGACGCGATAACCTCCATTTCCAAAGCGGTCAGGAGATCCAGAGCCGGTTTGAGCAATCCGAAAAAACCCACCGGAGTTTTTTTGTTTCTCGGTCCTACCGGAGTCGGTAAAACCGAACTTGCAAAAGCCCTTGCAGAAACATTATTCGGAAGCGACGAATCTCTTATCAGAATAGATATGAGCGAGTATATGGAAAAATTCAACGTCAGCCGGTTGATAGGCGCGCCTCCCGGATATGTCGGTTACGAAGAAGGCGGTCAACTTACCGAGGCGGTTAGAAAAAAACCTTTCAGCGTAGTTCTTCTCGACGAAATCGAAAAAGCGCATCCGGATTTATTTAACGTGCTTCTTCAAGTTTTTGACGACGGTAAACTTACCGATAGTCTCGGACATAAAGTTGATTTTAGAAATACGATTATTATTATGACGTCCAACATCGGCGCGCGGGAAATAACAAAAGGCGGCGGCATGGGATTCGCGAAAACCAATGCGGAACAAAGTTTTGAAGATATGAAAAAAATGGTGATGTCCGAAGTGAAAAAATTGTTCCGTCCCGAATTCGTCAACCGCGTTGATGAAATAATCGTTTTTCAGCAATTAACCGAAAACGATATTTCGAAAATTGTCGATTTGCAAATGAACGAAATAAAAAAACGGCTTGAAGAAAAAAATCTCGATATTGAACTTGACGACGGCGCAAAACAATTTTTAATAAAACGCGGATACGACCAGAATTACGGAGCGCGTCCGTTAAAACGGGCTATTCAAAAATATATCGAAGATCCGTTGTCTATGGATTTGCTCGAAGGCATATTCGATAATGCGAAAAAAATTCTGGTAACCAAAAATGCGATTGAAGACAATTTGTCTTTTTCAAAAATATGCTGATTATCTTGATTTTATTTATCAATGCAAATCGCGGTTTCCAGTATTTTATCGTTAAATTTTAATTTTATAAATTCCGGAGATTTGATTTTAGTTTTTGAAATATCAAAGTTTAATTTTTGAAAAATAATTTTCTTCCCTGCAATACCATTATTTTCATTTATTATGTTTTCGATATCCGGAGCTTTATAAAAGCGAACCGCGTTAAATAATTCGGCGGTTCCTGAATCCGCCGAGCTTCTGATATTTTCTACGCGGGTATCAGATTTTATTTCAACCGCGGAATCGGCGGTTAAATCTGAAAATTCCTTTTTAAGACTCTCGATAATTTTTTCGTTTTCTTTATGCAATGAAATGAATTCTTCTTCCATAGATTTGACTTTAGCCTTAAAATCATTATCGCTTTCGATTTTTTCAGATTTTATTTTTGCGGTTGAAACCGCGCGAATTTTCTTTCTAAAAAAAGCCGGCGCTTCATTTTTATTATGTTTTATCGCTTCTACGACCGGTCTATTTTGCTCTCGCAAATTGTTTTTAATATCGTTGTATTCATTTAAATACTCGATTTGACTTTGAGCCAAACTCTCGATTTTATTATTAACAGTTTTTTCAATATAATTGGACGAGTTGAGAAATTCGCCGCTTTGCTTTTTTAAATCATAAATAAAGAAAGTCAATTTGGGATGCGCAATGACATAAGCGGAAATAAAAGCTGTCAGTAAAATAACGGCGGAATATTTCCACTCGATTTTTTTTATGAAAGCGTATTTTATCATTCTGTAAATTTTTTGTTTGATAGGCATGCCGTCTATATATTTTTTTATTCTTTCCTGACCGGCGAGATAGGATTCCCAAGATAGAAGTTTTAATAAAACGTCTAAACGCACAGGTTTTTCAAGAATTCTTCGTATGCCGGCGTTCAATATTTTTTCTTTGATTTTTTCATTATCAACGATTGGAATAAATTTTATTTCCGGATTTATTTTAATCAAGGATTCATATTCTTCGATAATTTTTCCGTTATTGCGTTGAGTATCTATTAATACTATCGAATAGTTTTTACATTGTTCCAGATTGAATTCCTTCGTTACAATAAAATTATCGAATCCTTCTTTTAATAATAATTTTACGATGTTATCTTCTATAATTTTATTTTTAGTGATTACTATTATCGGAGTCGAATGATTCCTTGTTTGAATTATCACGCTTGAAGCTATTTTTTTATAATCGTTTGATTTTATCGGAATTTCGATATCGTTTTCATTCAATCCGTCTTTTTTTTGGTTTTCCTTTTTCTCTTGTTTAAATCTGAATATTTCGCGCAAATATGACTTATACGCCTTATCTTTTTTTAAATTGGATTTATAAAACTCCACGGCTTTTATTAAAGTCTGTTCGATTTCTTCAATCGACGCCGGTTTTTTTAAATATGCGAACGCTTTTAAATTTACGGCTTTGACGGAAGATTCTACCGATGCGTAACCTGTGAATAAAATCACAGGTATGTCTATTGATTTATTTCTTAATATTTCAAGAAATTCTACGCCGTCTATGTCTTTCATTACAATATCGGATAAAATAGCGTCGTATTTCATTTTTTGCATTTTTAATAAAGCGTCTGAACCGTTCTCGGCGGTTTCTACTATGAATCCCCTTGAAGTTAAATTATAATTTAATGTTTCGCGTATTCCCGGCTCGTCGTCGACTACTAAAATTTTGTATTTTGTTTTCATTTTAATCGCCTCCGCATTTTACCTTTTTGATTTTATAAATAAGCAATTATCAATCTTTTATATGAAAATTAAATTTTATTCGCTTAAGTTCTTTTATTATAAACGATAATTCCCTTAAAATATATTTTTGTTGAAATTTTTTTATTTTAGTATTATTAAAATAGCTTCAACCGTTTCATTTTTACCTTGTAAATTTGTAAAGAGAATGCGGCGGCTGACTAATAAAATTCAGACAACAAGAAGTCAAAGAAACTAATCTGATACCAATTTGTAAAAAATGGTCAGATTAGTATCAGGGAATTTAATATCAGAATCATTTAAAGTTTTCATTAAATATCTGCCAATATTGTCAAATTCTTTAGTAGATAAATTATGAACCGAAATAAGCCCGAAAAATGCATTAGAAATTCAGACTGCTGTCCAAAACCTATAAAACAAAGGATTTATATAAGGGGGCATCTGGAATGAGAAAAAGCGAGGGGAAGGGAATTGGGAGGCAAGAGGTTGAAAAAATAAAGGGTTATTTTTGAAGGGCGGGGGAAAGAGGCGGAAAATGGTTTGAGAAAAGCGAAGTATGCGCTGGGTGATGCGAAAAATGCGGCGGGTTATATGCTAAAAATAAGCGAAAGCGGACGGAAAGGCGCGGAAATATATGCGAAAAATAAGAGGAGAGCCATAGTCATTAAAGCGTGTTTAAAGGGCGGAAAACACGGGTTTTAAGGGGATTTAAGCGGGAGGGGCGATAAGGATTATGGTATATAAAATGGCGTAAAAGCGAATTATAAATTAAAAATTATGGTTTATGAATGAGCAGGAAAAAGGGAAAAACAGGAAGGGAAAGGGCAAAAAAACCAATCCGAGTAACATTCCAAGTAACATCCATAAAATCCAAGTGACATTAATTTTTAAAAGGGTTAGAAATATATATCCGAATTCATCGCAAAAAATCCAAGTGATATCAAAACGGGCGGAAATTCAGTTTTTATGAAAAAACGGCAGGGCGGGGATTCAAGTATTTGTGTAAAGAAGGTTTGTAAGGTTTGTAAAGTTTGGAGGGGATGGAAAGGAATTTTTGACACGGGGATACGTTCTAACGGACTGCTTGTTCTGACTTTTGTCATATATCCATACATCCGGCATTTTAACATCGCTCGGGGATCATAGGGACAATGTCCGCCTTCTTTATATTCGCCTTCTATACCTATACCGCTTATGTCTATTTTATCAATCGTCTCATTTACAAATCTACACAAATGTCCTTCTGATATCCAGTCTTCCAAATAGCGAGGAAATAATATCCCTTGATTTTGTTTATGATCTTTACTTTTCAATGCCGTTCCCCTTGTTTTTTATTTATAGTATATATCGGCGTTTTTTTGTTTTTCTTTAATTTTTTTACTTTTTTTCTTTAATTTTATTTCCATATTTTTTTATATATTAAAACTTATTAGACAGCCCCATAGAGCATATATGTTTTAAAAAATGGCGGTTTCAAAGAAACCGCTTAAGCGATTCCAATTGGAATCGCTAATTCCCTTTTTTTAACATTATCCGTGTTTAACGGTTTTACATTGGAACTAAAGAACGCCAAATTTTTTAAAACCAAAATTAAGTTTTATAGCGCGGCGAAGTTAGTCAAACGCAGGTTTTCGGTTAAATTTTTTCAAATGATATTCGAATAATTTTTCTTTATCAGAATACGCCGATTTATTTAGAATATTATAAGAAATTGAACAGAGATATTCGTCGGCGGCCGAATAGAATATTTTTTTGATTTTACTTATATTCTCAGGTTCCGAAAGACTGAAAGCGGAAATAATTTTCAATACTTTTTTCAATTCATCCTGCGTCAAATCGGCGTCGAGTTTATTAATTATTTTAGGAACGACTATACCGGTATCCAGTTTTTGAATGGCTTCCAGAGCTGAAAATCTTAAAAAATAAAAAGTATCTGAAAGGAAAGGATATAACAAATTAAAAACTTCCGTATCATTTTTAGGATTGTATTTTGCAAGTTTTCCTAAAGATAAGATAGCCGATTTTTTAACCATATTGCTCGTATCTGAAGTTAGAGTCATTAATCTTTCGATAATATCCGAATTTGTAAAAACAATTTTTCCTAAAGAAAGAGCCGTTATGTTTTTTAAGGAAGGATGCGCCGAATTTAAAAAATCACCGAGTTTATTTATCGCGGAAGTATCGCCAATATCTCCGTTAGCTTCGCCCGCTATGTCTCCAAGCGCTTCCACGGCAATAATATTTCCAATTGCGGAAGTGTCTGAAATATATTCCGCCAGAAATTTTACAGAAGGCTTTCCGATTTTAACAAGCAAAGACCTTATTTCGTATAAAGTCCGGCTATTCACAGTATCAAGATGATTCAGCATAAAATCTATTGAATTATTGTCTTTCTCAAGAATATTTTTAGCCCAACCCGAAAAACTGTTATTTGCTAAATGAGGATTAAGAAAATAACTGATAATCTCGTCATAATCGTCTTTGTTGTATTCTTGAAGAAAAGCGTTATTTTGAAATATAAAAATAACGCCGCAAAAAAATAACGCCGCAAAAAAAATTAATTTATTTATCATAAAAAATACCGTATTTTCCGAAAATTTTTAATTCGTTATTTTTAGAATTTAAATATCTGTCGTCTCCGGCTTTGTCAAAAAAAACCGCAATGCTTCCGAACCCTCGAGGCGCAAAGTATTCACCGTATCCCAAATTATTTTGAATGGAATAATGACCGTCGTTTCCGGCTTCGTCAATCAGTATTCCGATAGCGTTTGTGATTCCGCCTCCCTGTCCCATATATCTCATATTATAAATGTCTTCGCCTGATTTATCATATAAAGCTCCGTAAGCCATATCATGACCGACGCCCTGTCCTACTTCCCAATTATTGTATTCGTCATTTCCGGAAAAATCAAGAAGACATCCGATCGCGAGATGTATTCCGGCGCCCTGAGAATATCTATGCGCGATATATTTATCGTCGCCCGAATAATCCGCAATGCAGCCGACGGAAGCCCAGTAAGCCGACGCCTGACCATAGACGTCCGCTTTGTATAAATCGTTTCCTTCGTAATCAACGAGCATTCCGAGTCCGCCGGGAATATATGGTCTTATTCCAAAACCGCATCCCTGACTCATTGTAATCGAATTAGAATAATATCTTAACGAATCAATAATCCGGTTTCCGCTTAAATAAAAATCATTTCCTTTATAATCGATTATCAGCCCGTATCCTTTAACCGAACCGAATCCCTCGCAATAAGCGCCTCCGTTATAAACGTCGCATCCGTTCAAATCTTGTATTATCGAAAATCCAAAAAGACCGGCGGCGAGACCGTAAATTCCGCACTGATAATTGTCATTGCCGGAAGCGTCGCTTATCGCGCTGATTCCAAAATATGAAGAAGATACGGAATTATTCGCGCCGGAATATATATCGCCGCCGGAATTATCGAATAAACAAGAAACTCCAAAAACAGACGACGCTATATCAAACCCGCAGTCTGAAATATAATTATCGTTTCCGCCTAAATCTATATAAATCGAAATCAATTTATTTTCATAAGACGCGGCAATTTTATTTTTATAAAAATCGTCTCCGCCTAAATCAATTAGAATGAAACAATCGGAATTGGCGTAATAATTTCCTGAAGAACCGCCGATAATAATTTTTCCGAATTTTGTCATAGTTTCATACAATATATTCCCTGATATTTGAGTTGAATCAATTTTAGTGAAATCAATATTTCTTATTTTTTCAGCAATCTCAATTATTTTCAAACCGATATTTTTCATCGCTCCCAAATTTATTTTATCGAGAAGTTTTTTTAGTTTTAAGTTTTCTTTATCGCTTTCATTATAATTCTTTAATTCCTCGCGCATATTCAATCTGAATGATTTTTTGGTATTTGAAAAAACATTAAGAATATTGTCTTTAATGAATTCTAATTCAGTATCGGCAAACCCGCTTTTAAATTCATTGAAACATCTTTCGTATTCTTCCGCGTAATCGCATATCTCATTTAAATAAATCTCTAATTCTTCAGGAAAATAATCGGGCAAATCAGATATGATTTCAGATTTGTTTTTTTCTGAAATACTGGATTCAAAAGAATCTGAAATATTGTCAATTTTTATGAGTATATTAATTTTGTCGGATAGTTCCGCAGCGTTCACAAAACTGTCCGAAAGAATATTTAAAAATTCAGGCGTTTCAATCGTGTTTTGAAACAATCTCGTAAAAACAGGAATCTCAATCGTATCAGAAGCCGGCATTTGTTTGAAAGTTAAATTAAAATCCTCTTTTTTCAGCATCATCAAATCAAGCAGCGAATTCATATTTTCAGGATTAGAAAAAAAATTTGAAGAAACAGTATTAACGTTTAGTTTTTCCTGATTTGCGGAAGTAATTGAATTCGCGTAATTTGTAAGAGGAATCATTTTACCATCCTCTTTTTTATCTTCGATTTTTTTAGAATCTGCGGAATCTACAGAATCTGCAGTATTGCCGTCAAAATAATTATTAGATATTAAAGCGGAGTTTGCGCCCGCAAAATAATTTATATCTCCGGTATTTTTTATAAAATAATTATTGTAGACGGTTGATTTATTGTCAAACCAGAATTCAATAGCGCCGCCGTTATTTTGAAATATGTTAGAATCGATTTTAATGTTGCAGTGAAGCGCCTGCAAACCGTCGTCGATATTAGAAATTATCAAATTATTTTTTATTATCGCGCCGGAATGATAAATTTTTATTCCGTCGATTTTATTGTCTTTTATAATGTTATCGATTAACTGTCCGTCGAAAAATGAAGCGTAGACGCCGTATGGATTATTGGAATAGATTTCGTTTTGTCTTACAAGAGCGTCGGAATTCGATAAATACAGACCGCTTGAATGCCATTGTCCGTCTGCGTTTCTTATGACAAGATTTTCTATTGTTCCGGAACCGTATTTTTTAATTACCGGCTTATTTAAATCCAAAGGTTCGAGTATTGCGCCGCCTTTATTTTCGGCGGTTAGATTTATCCCGTCTTTTATTTCAAGATTAATTTTATAAATTCCGTCTGAAAACGTTATCGTATCGCCTGGCGCCGCCAAATCCGCTTTTTCAAACTTTTCCGGCGTTATTGTTATTATTTCCCCAAATAAACAATGAACGCAAAAAATAAATTGCAGCGTTATAACAAAAAAAAATTGAAATATTATATTTTTATTCATCCGGTTATTTTTTTTGAGTTTTTGTTTTTAATCCAATTTAATGTTATGGTTTCTTGCAGTTTTTGGGATAATGTTAGCGTATTTTTTATTTTTAATTCACGCATCGGATTTCACATAATTTGCAAAAAAATAAGGGGCTTCGCTAATAAATTTTAAAAAGAAGAAACTTGATTTTTTTGAAACGTTTTCCTCTTTCTCTATTATTCATCAATATGTTCAAGTCAATAATCCCGCTCATATTGATAAATAACAATTTATTAGGAGCCCCTTATTTTTCCATTGCCGGTTAACAGAGTCTTATCTTAATAAAACATCGTTTCCGGCATTAGCTTTAAAAATTAAAATCTAATTTTAATATACAAGAATATCCGGAAGTTCAGCGGCTTTAGTTATCCATTTCTGAACTGTGCTTACGCCGGGAACTAAAGAAACCTGAGCGTTCGGATGTTCTGCGTTATATTCTTCCACATACTGAACCATTTTGTCGCGCAGAGTTGCAGCGTCCTGATTTTTCAACTGACTCATTTTTTCAATTCCGACTTTTAATAAAAGACCGGAATATTGTTCGCCGCAACCGCTTAATCTCATCAGACTTGCAAGTTTAGCCCAGTTCAATATAAGTCCTTTTACCATTGTTTCAGAACCAGAACTTATTGTTCTCGCGATTTCTCCGCGCCATTCGTCATATTTTGCGTTCATCAATAATGACTGAGCGGTAAAAATAAAGAGAGGCGCCGAATTTAATTTGGCTCGGTATGAAGAACCTATCCCTTTAATATTTTCAGTTTTAGTGCTGCCGCTTACCCAAACTAAAGCTTCGCTTGCAATTGCGATTTTTTTCATATTAGAATCGGATAAACCTTTAGTTGTCCACAAATCCGCAAAATTCGAGAAAGGACGATTTGCATTAATAGAACTGATTGCAGAAGACGAGATTTTGGCAGCCTGCATATCATATGAGCTCGCGCCATTAATCCAGCTTACCATTTTATTTTTTTCAGAGTTTGTCAATCTTATTGCGGCTTTTGAATAATGTCTGTCTTGAGGATATTTGAATATTTCCAAATATTTACAAATATTATTTACTACAGTAGCGCTTATGCCGGAAGTCGACCAGAATGAACTCCAATTTGAAAAAGGAACTAATTCTGTGCCGGGTTTATGCAATTTGGTATAAAGAGATAAAGATAATTTAGCTTTGTTAAGCCAATCATTTTGAGAAGCGCCGTTAACCCAGTTCACTATTTGTTGTTTTTCGGCGTCTGTAATTAGATACTTATAAGGAGTTGTGGCTTTTTTTTTGCCGGTTGATTTTTTTGCGGCGGCGTCGACTCCTACAACCCCGGCGATCAGTAACGACAATATCATTGTCATCACTAATAAGATTTTACTTTTTTTCATAGAAAAAACCTCCTTTAACATTTTTTGCTACGAGATTTTCCCATAGCATTATAGTATAGTCTATAATTACTAAAAAGTCAATAGGTTTTAGTTTTTTTTTATTTAAACACTTATTTTATAAGCGATTATTTTATCGTTTTTGAATAATCCGGCTCATGTTTTTAGTCGAGTAGAGCGAGGGGCTGTCTAACAACTCAAATTGAAAAACAGCGATTTTATTTCCCCTATTTCCATGTTTTTTTGAAATAAAAAAATATGCTATAATTATTTTCTGAAAATCCTTGATTTTAGGTCATTTTACCTTAATTCTTTGTTTTATGTTTGTTATTTTATTTTAATTCTTTGAATTTCTCCACATTTTTGCTAAATTATGTCCGCAATAAAACAGATATATCTCTATGTTTACTTTTGGTAAACCTCTTAATACAAACCGTTGGAAATCATGATTGTGTTTCATGTTGCCGAATGGAGTTTCAATATTGAATCCCCGTATTCGCAACAACTCTTTTCCTTCAGTTGTTTTTATTTGCTCTTTTGCTTTTGTCCGCAATCTTTCTAATTCTTCATTACGAGATATGATTCTTTTTTCTCCGCTTTTTATATATTCGTTTTTGCGCGCGCATAACGAGCATAAAATTATTTTCTTTGGATGTTTGTATTATTCTTTTGACTTATAATGACTTAGCGGTTAGACTTCCGGCGCTCTGAAATTGTAGTCTCGAATTTTAATAAGAGATTAGGGTTAATTCCCCGAAGCTTGCTTCGATTCCATATTTCTTAATTTCTTTAATACCTCGCAGCTTGCTGCGAGGTAGTTCATTTGCGTTAACTCTTTGATAATAAACGCCGTTATTTATTGTATAACATATTTTTTGATATTTATCCGGAAGCGCGGTTAATCAGAATTTTATCCGCGATTTTGAATTTTGCAAAGAGAATAATATCCGCAGTTTTGATTCTCGCATTCCGCTGAAAATCTGCAAGGGAATAAATTAATATCGTTTTGATTCGATATTGAAATCGAAGCGAGTTTTTGAGCCGCCGCCAGAATATTTTTTTTTGCGTCAAAATATTCTTTATCCGTCAGACGGAACGAATCAATTCCGGTATTTTTTTCTTTTAAATAAAACACATATAAATTATCGGGGAATCTGTGAAATATTTCATCGATGGCAAATGAATACAATATTAATTGAGTTTTATTGACAGGATTATTTTTTTTTAAACGCGAATATTTATAATCAATAATAAAAATTTCAGATTCGTTATATGCGAGCAAATCAATAATTCCGTTCAAATACGCTGAAAACTCCGAGTCCGTTAATTTTAAATAAAAAGGCAATTCCTTTTCAATAGAAAATTTTTTTCCTGAAAATATTTCGGATTGCAGAACCTTAACGGCTTTGATTACAGAAAGATTCGCTTCGTTTATTTTTTCAGCGTCAAGTTTAAAGGCGTACCGTCCGGATAACCTGTCTATATGTTTTTTTATTTCATCGACAGGATTTAATATATCGATTTTTTCAAGAAGATAATGGGCGTATAAACCCGACGTTATAAAATCGGAAAATCGCTCGCCTGCCGAACCGTTTGAATTCATTTCTTCGCAATCTTTTTTTGGCGTTTCCTCCGAATCGTCCGGCTTCGTTTCTTTTGCCGGATAACTTTCGGCGTCGATTATATGCGAATAAAAAAATTTTCTTGGGCAATCATAAAAGATAGCGAGAGAAGTCGGCGAGATTTCTATATAATCTGAAACAGGCGTTTTATAATTTTTCACTTCCAAATATTTTGAAAACGGAGGAATTTGGGGGTCCGCGGTTATGTTTGAAAAAACCGGTTTTGCAATTGCGTTTTCTCTTGTGATTTCAGGATTTATTTCAAGATAACGAATTCTATATTCGGAGTTTTCTTCCCTTCTCTTTTTAAAAAATGGTTCAACCCACTCCAGCCAGTTTCCGGAAATTTTTTTAGCCGGTTCGCCGGCAGTAAAAATAAGATAATCCCGCGCCCTTGTGCAAGCCGTATAAAAAATTCTTTTATTCTCTTCAAATTCCTTCGATTTATCCGCGTTTTGAAAGTCTTCGTATTCTGAGTTTTTAATTTTTCCGCCATAAAGATTGTTTATTCGCATTGTCAAGTCATTCTCAGTCGCGATAATGCGTTTTGATTTATAAACGGATTTTCTTGAAATATCAGGGATTATGACAACGGGAAATTCCAGTCCTTTGCTTTGATGAACGGTCATTAATTTTACCACGTCCGCTTTTTCGTCCGCAAGTTCAGCTTCAGATTCGTTTGAAGAATGTTCTGATAGCCGTTCTAATAATTCGATAAAATCCTCGAGTATTCCGGAATTGTTCATATCAAAATTATCTGATATATTGAGCAATTTTTCAATGTTCGCCAGTTTTTGCCGATAATTGAATTTTGTTGAGAGAAACAACTTGTAATGAAAGGTTTCGATAATCAGGGTCAACAACTCAAACACTCTGAATTTTGAATAATTGGATTGAACTTTGATTAAAAAATCAATGAATTCATCAATTATTTTTATAGAATTTGACGAAAAAATGTTCTTATCGAATTTTAATTCTTTGAGCCCGGTTCCTGCGTTCAATTGCCGGAAAATCAGCGCTATTTGATTATCGTTCAGCAATATAAAAGGCGACCGCAAAACTGCGGCAAATGAAATCATATCCAGAGGATTTGAAATTATTTTTAAAAATGATATCAAATCAATTATTTCAAAACAATCGTAAAACCCCCTTCCCTTCACAACGTAATATGGTATGCCGTATTCTTTAAATTTGGTTTCGTAAATTTTTATGTCGGTAAAAGCTCTGAATAACAGGGCGATATCTTTAAACTTTGATACTCTAATTTTTTTTTCGGTATGGTCTTCGACAAATATTTTTTTGTCCGGACTTGAAGTCATCTCGATAATTTTTTTCGCTATGAATTCGGCTTCGAATTTGCGCATCTCTTTAGTTTTATAGACCGTTTGCCCGACGTCGTCTTCCGAACTTTCATTTCCGACAATTTCGTTTTCCATTGATTCTACGGAACTCGGATTTTCTTCTGAGTTATTTGAATCGGGAATCTTTAATTTTATGAATTCGCAAACAACATCGTTTTCCTCAATGTCGGGTCTAACCGGATTCATAACGTTTTCCGGCAAATAATTAATTCCGAAATCATCCGTTGAGTTATTCATTATATTTTCAAATAATCCGTTGATTACCCCGACAAGCGATTTAACCGTTCGTCTGTTTTCAGGAAAAAATTTAATAGAGCAGTTTTCAAATTTTTTATGAAAATCATTCTGCCATTTTTTCATTATCGAAGCTTCGGCTCCGCGAAATTTATAAATCGATTGTTTAATGTCTCCAACAATAAACAATTTGGCGTTATCGGGAAAATCGTCCGAAAATCCGAGGGCTTTTACAAGTTTTTCCTGCATAAAATTCGTGTCTTGAAATTCGTCCACAAGAATAAATTCGTATTTATTACGAATTCGTTTCCGAGCTTCGCGATTAGTTTCAAGCAGCTCTACGGTTTGGATTATTAAATCGTCAAAATCAAAAGAATTATTCTGAAATTTGTAATCTGTCATTTTTTTTTCCGCGTTTAATAAAACATCCGCTATGAACATCGAGTATTCGTAAGTCTCCGGAAGTATCAATGCTGATTCCAATTTTTTTATTTCTTCTTTTAATCCGTCTCTTAAATATTTGAATTTCGCTCCCCAGTTTCCGGCGATAATTTTATCGAGCTCGATTAAATTCGATATGTTTTTCAAATCTTTTTTTTGAGTGAATCCGTATTCGATTAATCCTGAATAAACTTTTTTTAAAGTAATCGAAGCTTTTGGAATCGTTGCGGCTTCTATCGTTCCGTTCAATAATTCGTTTATTTTTCCGGCTGATTCGAGAATATTCCCGTTTAAAATTTGCGAATTAGAATCGTTTAATTTCGTTTCGATTTTTTTTAATATGTCGGATAACGCGATTCCTCTGTTTCTAATTGTTTCGTATAATTCGGAGAGCTCGCTTGATATTTTCGGAATCGACCCGAACTCAAAAAAAATTTTTTCGGCGGACTCAGTTTTTTTTGATATAAACGTTTTATATGAATCGGATATGAATTTGTTAATTAATTCTTTTTTTTCAGATTCGTTTATAATTGAGAAATTTTGCGTTATTCCGGTTTCTATGGAATATTCTTTAATTATATTTGCGCAAAAACTGTGAAATGTGCTTATCGAGGCAAAACGCAATGATTCAAGCGATTTTTTTAAAAAATTGAAATCGCCGGGCGAATGAGACAATTCGGATTCTATTCGAGAAAAAATTCTTTCTTTCATCTCGTTTGCGGCTTTATCGGTAAATGTTATAGCTAAAATATTTTCGGGAGATATTGATTTTGTTCTGCTGGAATTATTTTTTAACAAATTAAAATATAGTTCGACGAGCGCTGTTGTTTTGCCGCTGCCGGCTCCGGCTTGAACGCAGTAATTTTTTTGAAATTCAAATACTTCAAGAATTGAATCGGACCATTTAAATAACGGCGTCATTTTTAAAAATCTTCCGGTTTAAAATAAATATATGAAATGTTTTTTTTAAGCAAAACCGAATAATCGTTTTGTAAATTTTCCGGAACTTTAATTTGTTTTTGCGATTTTATTAAGGCGGAGTCAATGTCGATTAAGTTTATTTCAATCTTTTTGCCGGTTAAAACTAATTTTACCGGACGGTTGTTTTTTTTCGCAAGATTAGAACAATAAAGATTTAATTCTTTAAATTTATTTTGCTTATCTTCCGGATTTATTTTTTTTAAAAAATTATTGAAAGCCGGATAAGAAAGAAAAGCGGCTATGGATATTATTACGGCTACTATCAGCAATTCTATTAACGTAAAAGCTTTTTTCATATTATTAATCGCGTTAAATGTTCTGACTCATCTGAAGCAAAGGCAAGAATACGGCGAGCATAATTAGCGCAATCGCCGCTCCAATCAAAACTAAAGCCAGAGGCTCGATTATAGAAGTCAGTTTTTCTATGTTTTCAAAAATCTCGTTTTGATATGTTTTTCCGGCGTCAATCATAACGTCTCCTATCTCTCCGCTTTCCTCGCCGACTTTTATAAATTGAATCGCGAGCATCGGAACAACCGTGTTGTCTTCCAAACTTTTTGAGAACAATACGCCTTCCTTTAAATCAGAAACGGTTTGAATAAATCCGGATTTGAAAGCTTCGTTAGTCTGACACCTGATTATCAATTCTGTTACCTTTAATAACGGCAACCCTGAATTGAGCAAAAGACCGGAAATAAAAAAGGTTTGAGCCGTATAAGATTTTATAAGCAAATCCGATAATATAGGAATCCTCAATAATATCCTGTCAATCAATTTTTTAATTTTTTCGATTTTTAAAACGTATTTGCCTGAAAAATAAAGCGCAAAAGGAATGAGTATAATCAGCCATTTGAATTTAATTGCGAATTCGCTGAATTTTAAAATTATCCGCGTGGGCGCTGGAAGCTCTAATCCCAAATTTTGAAACGAATCCGCGAAATTCGGAATTATAAAAATCGACATAAAAAAAATTACCGATAAACCGACAAATACTATGACCGCCGGATAGCTCAGCGAACTGAAAAATTTTGAGCGGATTTTTTTTTGAAATTGAAGAATTTCCGCTATATAATTCAAACATTTGTCAAGTATTCCGGATTCTTCGCCGATGTTCGTAAGATTTACGTATAATTCGGAAAAATGTTTCGGATATTTTTTCATTCTTTCGGATAAAGTCGAACCCTCGTTCAATCCGTTTGCCAAATCTTTTATCAAGTTTTTTAATCTTTTTTTATCGGCGGAATTTTCTAAAAATTCGAGCGCTTTATTAATTTTTACTCCAGCCTGGACAAGTTTGCTTAATTGTCTTGTGAAATTTACGACGTCGTTTTGTTTGATTGAAGCGTTATTGGATTTGACCGCGCGTCTTTTTATTGCCGAAGATTTTACCGATATCGACGATACAAAAAGATTTTTCTCAAGAAGTTCCTGCGCGGCGGTTTCTTGAGTTTCGGATTGTATCTCGCCTTTAACGGACTCGCCGTTTTGATTGTAAGCGGAAAATTCGTATTTATTCATATAAGTTCAACGTCATAAAAATACCGGTTTTATATAAAATTTATATGCGCCGGAATATTAAATTTTAAATTCCATAAAAACTCGTTTATATAATCCTGTCTGCAGGCGGTTCCGCATAAAGCGTGAACGTCGAAGTTTTCAGCCAACTCTTTTATAATATTCCAGTATTGTTCGCTGTTGAAAATATCTTTGAACGATTGACGCATTATGTTTCCCATCAAATATCCTCCTTTAGGAAATAAAAAACCGCAGGGTTTTACGTCTCCGTTTCCTGAAATCTGCAATAAAAAAGGGATTCCGAGACATCTGTCGTATTTTTTTTTTCCTAAAGACAATATTTTTTTCCACTTTACTATAACCTGATATTTTTCATTGGAATATTTTTCCGCTTCCTTTAATACGGGTTCAAACTGCGGATAAATTTCAAGAGGAATATTCAATTCTTTTGTTTCGCTGTCGCTGCAATGTTTGATTACAAAATAATCGACTCCGAGTTCCGCTCCGAGTTTAGCCAGCGGAACCGCTTGATTCAAACATTCCGGAATCAAAACCATTTGCATTCCTATTGTGACTTTATATCCGTGTTTTTTTTTTATGCCGACGCATTCTTTTATGTTTTCTATCGCGAGATTGAAACATTTTTCAGGGCATTGATGAATATAAGAATAACTTGCCGGTTCGGACGCGCTTATGTTAAATCTTATATAAACAAGCTTTTTTAACAGTTCGGGCAATTTTTCTTTTTTTAACATAGTTCCGTTTGTGCCCATTGACAAATCAAGACCGGAATCATATCCGGCGTCTACCGCGTCGTAGACCGCCGGATTCATTAAGGGCTCTCCGTCGCCTATCATAGCTACGCTTTTAACTCCGATTTCAGCGGCGTCTTTTAAAAATCTTATAAGCGGTTCTTTTGGAATTTTTGATTTGTCAAGTTTCTGAACTTTTCCGTAGCAATACAAACATCGTAAATTGCAGTCTTTTGTCAACCCCATATCTATATGAATCGGAGCTATGCGTTTGCCTTCTTGCCATTCTTTTAATCTGTCGAGATGCCATAATAATTTGTGAGAGTCGAGTAATAAATTGGGTTTCATTTTTTTATTAAATTATTTTTTACCGATAAGTTTAGTTATTGTTTTTGCTACGCGGTACGCGCTCACATAATTCATACAGGAATCCCCGATTTTGCAATAACGCTTAAAACATGGAATACAGCTTAAATCTTTTGAAGGTTTTATTATTTTTACGTTTGGCAGCGTAGGAATCTCGGTTGTCGACGTGGGACCTATAAGAGCGATTACTTTTTTGTTTAGCGCGACCGCAAGGTGAAGTCCGAGCGAATCATTGGTGATAATCAGTCTCGATTTGTTCAGCCAGTCAATATATCCGTTTATGTCGTTCAAGCTTTCCTGATAAGTAATGGTATATCTGTTTTTTAATTGTTCTTCAAGTTTTTTCCAGTTTTCCAGAGGCCAGGCTTTAACCGGAAATTTCGGTCCCACATAAACATTGAATCCGATATCGTATGTTTGTTTTGTTTTGGGTTTGTAGCTTAATATATAATTTTCATTATTCCATTTTTTGTTCAGCATTTCAAACAATATTTTTTGCCAGCATTTGTTGTTTCTTTTTTTTTCGTCTTCAGCCGTAGCTATATTCAACGCCGCTTGCGAATATTCGTATGCTTCGGCTTTTCCCGAATTCGCGTCCAGCCTGAATCCGTATTTTTGCCAGGCGTCGATTTTATCCGCAAGCGCGCAAATACCAGGAATTTTTTCAAGATTAATCATTATATCGAATTTTTCGCCGAGAAGCTGAAGCGTCGAGATTAAATTAAAACTTAATATTCTGTCTATATACGGATTGCCTTCGAGGAGTTCGACGGCGGATTCGTCGGTCAACCAGGTTACTTTATCGTTTTTATAAATATGCAGAATGGAGGTCGTTCTTAAAACGTCCCCCAAACTGCATTTGTTTCCGATTTCAGCGTCAAGCGTTTCGGAATACCCGAGTTTGATTATCAGAATTTTTTTTTTTGAATTCATAAATTAGAATCGGTTCCAGAATTTTTTTGAAAGTTCAAGCGTTTTCGCGCATAATTCCGGTTCGTTTAACGTTAAAACTTTTTTGTTTTTCATCAGAATTTTTCCGTTGCAGATTGTCGTATCAATCGCGCTTTCAAAAATTCCGAATAGAAAATGCCCTAAAAACGTGTTTTTATCAAACGGAGTGAACGGAATATAATCTACCAGAATAATGTCCGCCGCGGCTCCTTTCGATAATTCTCCGAGTTTTGTTCCGTAGAAAAATTTGTTTGCAATGGCGGCGTTGTTCCATAACAACATTTGCGGAGCTTCCATAAATCCGACTTGGGGATTTCTTTGGTTTATTCTGTGAAGCAAATAAGCGGTTCTTACTTCTTCCTGCATTCTCGAAGTCATTCCGTCGGTTCCCATTCCTACAAGAACGCCGCGTTTAAGCATTTCAATAACGTTTGCGACGCCTACCGCGTTGTTCATATTCGATTGAGGATTGTGAATCGCGTTTGTTCCGGTTTTTGCGAGCATATCCATTTCTTTTGTCGATATGTGTATGCAATGCGGCAGAATTGTTTTTGAACCCAGAACGTTGTTTTTATGCCATCTTTCAACTACTCCGCATTTGTGTTTTTTCTTTGAATCGTTGACGTCTGAAATATCTTCGGCAGTATGAACGTGAAAACCCGCGTTGAGTTCTTGAACTTTTTTTACGCATTTGTCGAGCGTTTTGGAAGAAATCGTCATTGAAGCGTGAAGTCCGAATAATCCTGAGAGCATTGAATCTTTTGCGGCGTCGCATTTTTTTATGAAATTATAATTTTCTTCTATTCCTTCGTCGGCAATTTTCTGACCGTCGCGGTCTGAAGTTTCATAGCATAGACTCGCTCTTATTCCCGCTTTTTTTGTCGCTTTTGCAATAACGTCAAGACTTCCTGTTATCGAGTTGGGGCTTGCGTGATGATCGATAATTGTGGTGGTTCCGTGTTTGATACAGTCTATCATCGGTATTATTGCGCTATAATAAACATCGTCCATATTGATTTTTTTATCAAGACGCCACCAGAGATTTTTTAATATTTCCGGAAAATTTTTCGAGGGAGCGGCTTTGCCGAGTCCTCTTGCAAAAGTGCTGTATAAATGCATATGGGTATTGATGAATCCGGGCATAACAAGTTTGTTTTTCGCGTCAAAATAAGCGGCTTTCGGATACTTCTTTTTTAATGCCGACGTCGCTCCGATATCCTTTATTTTATCGCCTTCGATAAGAACGGCTCCGCCGTTTATCACATTGTTGTTTTTACCCAATGTAACGACTATTCCGCCGCCTATCAGCGTTTGAGCGGCATTTTTATTGTTTTTTTCCGATTTTTTCATAAAATTCTTCTCCCCCGTTTAATTTTTATAATGTCATTTATATTACTATAATTGTTTTTTTTTGTCAATATTTATGCGCCGCAAAACAGTAACCGGAGCGCGGTCGGAAATTGTTCCAATAAATTCAGGCAATTTTGAGTTCATATTGTTTCTTCAATTTATTAGACCTGAACTTTCAAAAATCATCAAAATAATTGTTAAACCAAATAATCCTCAATTTCAATAAACCTC
>DAINAU010000056.1:0-24526 GCA_036733285.1 bacterium | reverse complement strand
CTCAACTTTAAAATGCGAAAAAATTATCGAGGTATATGCTAAAAGATGGCATATTGAAAATAAAATTGCGGAATTGGTTTCTTTCTTTAATTTGAATGCTTTAAATTCTCCGCTTATGGTAAGAATTCAGTTTGATATGATATGGACTATGATTGCAGATACTTTATACCGTCGTCTTGCGCTTGATCTTCCAAGATTTGAAAAATGCAAAGCCGGAACTATTTTTAAAAAATTTATAAATATTCCCGGAAAAATTTCATATGACGGTTCAATGATTACTGTTACTATGCGAAAACATGCTCATACTCCGGTTTGGATTGGCGTGAAAAAAATTACTAAACCTTTTGAAATACCATGGCTTAATAATACTAAAATGCAGATTAAATGGGTCATGTAAAATTAGGATTTCATTTTGTGATTTATCGACTCTGTGAAAATCGGCGTTAAATTTAATACGCGTATTTTATTATTGACAAATAATATTTGAAGTATATAATTTTTTTTTAATATATTAACGTCTTTGAAAAATTGAAAATATTGTTTGTTTATTGACGTTATATTAAATGCAACGGCTTATAATATAATAAGTAAATTAAACTATGTCGTTACATATGTTGAGCGAGTTTTCGATTTTTCACATTTTCTAAAAGGTGGATTTATGAAAAAAAAAATAATTTATTCTGTATTTATTCTTTTTATTTTTATTTTTTCAGTTATTTTCGGTTGTTCAAAAAATAAAGAAAATGAAATCGTTGTTTCGCAGTCTAATCAACCCAGTCAAGCGAAAAAAATTTTACAGATTAAATTAGTTACTTTAGAAGTAAATGAATACACTGATAGATATGAAAAATTATTAAAAGAATATTTGAAAAAGAACGGAGTTAATGAAGGGACTGATTATAATCTGAAAGTATTATCGGCTCAAAATGAAATAACGTTTATTCCGACTATTATAGATTCTGTTGTCGCTGAAAAAACCGATATTTTATTGACTTTTTTCCCTCAAGTTTTATACGCTTCAATTAAAAAAGCTCCCGATATAAAAAAAGTTTTTACGGCTGTTATAAATCCTTTTATAATTGGAGCGGGCAATTCGGACACGGATCATATCCCTAATTTAACCGGCAATTATGAAGTTTATCCTATAGATGAAATGTTTGATTATTTTAAAGAATGCAAACCTTCCGTTAAAAGAATCGGTTTTATTTATTGCTCGGGCATTGAAGAAGACGGTTATTTTAAAGATGAAGTTCTTAAAGTTGCAAAACAAAAAAATATTGAAATGGTTATAAAAGGTTATGCCTCAAAAACCGAGATACTTGATGCGGCAAACGCTTTATTTTCAAAAAAATTAGACGCTGTTTTACATTTGCCTACAAGCGATTTTATTCAAGTATTAAATGTGATTTCAAAAAAAACGGTTGAAAACAAAATACCGGTATTAAGCTTTGGCGGCAAGGAGCTTCCTCAAGATCCTTTTATGGCGCAATTTTCTATTGTGGGCATTGATGAAGACGAATCTGAAAAGTATAGTTTTGCGGAATTGGTTTTAAAAGTTATTAAAGGCGAGGACCCTGGAAAAATACCTTTTGTAAATAGTAAATCAGCAAGGAAATTTATATATGTAAATAAAAAAAATATCGATTCGATAGGATTTAAAATCAGCGAATCTGTATTGAAGAAAGCGGATAAAATAATTGAAAAATAAGATTTTTGCGGAAATACCGCCCTCGAAATAAAAAAAATAAAAAAATTAAAAATTTGCTTTTTTTAAATTTTAATGTAAAATAATATAAATGAAAAAAATATTATTTTTATTTTTATTTTTAAATATAATAATAAATAACGATTTGCTTTTTGCCGCTTATAAAATCGACATATCGACTTATAATGGAGCGGGACAATCCTTAGTTTCGCCGCAATATAATTTAAAATTCGCTTCGTTCGGAGAAAATTTTCACGACACTTCCGTTTCGCAAAATTATAAATTATCGCAGGGTTATGTAAATGTTTTAGACGCTTATTTTCTTCCGCGTCAAATGACTTCATTGACAAAACAATCTTTTGTTCAGGGAATAAATTCGAATTCAACTGAAACGGCTGTATTTGAAATTCTTGATTTTGACAGCGGTCCGGTTAAATTTGAACGAATCAATTATTCGATAATTGATAAGCCTTCAAATTCAAGCGGCGAAACTTTCGCTTCAACGATAACCGACGATTCGGGATTATCATATTTATCGTTTAGGACCGGCAATAAGAGCGGAGCATACGTGGTGAAATCATTTTATTCGGATTTCCCACCGGTATATTTAGGATATCATACCGATGAAACAATTATTCCGGCTAAAGAATGGAGAATGATAAGCATTAATAAAACGCCCGCTCAACCAGAAATTGAAAATGTTTTTTCTCCGGTTAAACCCGAATACATTTATCACTGGTATCCCGAAGAACCGGTTCACGAACTTCATAACAAATACAGGGAACCCAAGAAATTATCCGCCGGCGAAGGTTATTATATTATTCTGCCTTCTGAAACGATTTTAAAACTAAACGGAAATTATATTCAGGATACTTTTACCGTAAAGCTAAAGACCGGTTGGAATCAAATCGGTTCTCCTTATTATCATATCACGAATTGGGCAAACTGCCGGATAATAACGCATGGCGGAAGATTGAACCCCGCCGACGCCGCTACTCAAGGATACATTCAAAATCAGATTTTTTATTATAAAGATAACGATTACGTGAGGGGACCGAATTCCGCGTTGCCGAATCCTATGCTTTATGTATGGACAGGATTCTGGGTATATGCGAATAAGGATTGCGACATTGAGTTATCGAAATATTTTGATTATAAGGAAAATGTGAAAATCAATCTTGCTCCCAAAAAAACGGTTCCTTCCGATAACGCTTGGGAAATATTACTGTCGGTAAAAGGGAACAAATCTTCCGACTTAATAAATTTATTTGGAATAACGGATTCATACGAAGTTTCTGAAAACGTAAAAAAAGCTCCCGGATTACCGGATTTATTATCCGTTAATTTTCTCAATGAAAACGGAAATTTGGCTTCGGATAAAAGATTGGGACCTATAGAAACATATCAGCAATGGATTTGCGGAATCAATACGGGAAACAATAATACGTTATCATTATCATTTGACGGAATAGGCGGGATTTCAGAAAGATACGATATTTATTTGGTTGATGAAAAAACCGGAAAAAATTATAATCTTAAAGAAAGTCCGCAAATTAATATTGAATGTCCAAAATATTCTTCGTTGAATTACAGGATAATCGCTGGACTTCCCGATTACGTTAAAATGTTATTATCTCCGCCGCTTGATAAAGCGTCTTCGTATGTGAAACCGAATCCATGGAAATCAACGGATAATGTTCCAGTAACTTTTGTTTATAATACGCCGACTGCCGGAAAATTAAGTTTAAAAATATACGATTTGGCAGGAATAAAAGTGACGGAGAAAAATATTGATTTAACCGCAAATCCTGGGTCATACGATTGGGATAGAAAAAACGACTCGGGAAAAACAGTTGGTTCAGGTGTTTATATTTATATTTTAGAATATAAAAACAACAGTCAGAATTTTAAATTGATAGACAAACTTGCTATTTTAAGATAATGAATTATATGAAAAAAACAATAATAATTATAATTTTAACGGCGTTGTTTTCTTCGGAATTATTTTCGGCGAATTACGGCGGAAATTACGGAGCCGGCATTGAAAACGAAGGGCATACCGAATATTTTGCGACCGGAAAAATATACGCGAAAAATCCGGTAAGCGCAATTTATTCAAATCCGGCAGGGATTACGGAATGCGAGAAAATTTTAGCGAGCGTAACGACTGCGAAGTTATTTACGGAAATAGACGGAATAAAGCAATCCGGACTTGATTTTTTAATGCCCGTATCGAAATATAATTTTGGATTGAGCTATTCGATTTTGAGCGTAGACGATATCCGCGAAGCGAATAATTCCGGATTGACAGGATATACGTTCGATTCAAAAATGGAAACCATCAGGATTTCAGCGGCAAAAAAAATTACGGAAAATTTGTCGGTCGGCATACAGCCGAAATTTTTTAAACATAAAATTAAAAGTTATACGAATTCCACGTTTTCGTTGAATGCCGGAGTTTTATACGTTTATAAGTTTATGACATTCGCAAATTCAATAGAAAATTTATTCTCTACAAAAGATTCGTTTATTCGAGAAAAGGAAAAACTTCCTTTGAATTTCGAATCCGGCATAACATTTGATTTGCTTGATTTTATAACTGCGGGATTTGTCTTAAATTATGAAGAAAAAAAAGATTTGGATTTCAGGATTGGATTAAAAGCGCAGTTGTTCAAATATCTCGCGGTAAATGCGGGTTATGTCAATGAAACCAAACAGCCGAGCGCCGGTTTTACGCTTGACATAAAAAATATTGGCGTATATTATGGGTTGACCAAACATAAAGATTTGGATTTGACTCATAAGATAAGCATAGATTACATTTTTTAATTTTTAAGGAGTTGATTGCAATGAAAAAATTATTTTTTGTTTTATCGCTGGCGTTGATTTTTCAAAGCGCTTTGTTTGCCGAGATAGCTTCGGTAACCGTAGTGGAAGTGAATGGGAAAGCGGAAGTCAGTTATGTTTCTGGCGTATGGCTTCCTTTGAAAGTCGGTATGAATTTGAATGAAAAGGATATGATAAGAACCGGAGAAAAATCTTCGGTAAGACTGAAATACGATGATAATAAATTTTCTATTATCGATGAAAATGCGGAAATGCGTTTTGAAACTTTGAAAAATGAAACCGCAGACCCGAAAAATAAGAAAAAAAAATCTGAAACGGTTCAGAATATCAATTTGAAAGTTATGAAAGGTTCGGTTTTTTCAAAAGTTAAAAATCTTAGTAAAAAATCGGATTTTTCCGTGAACACTCCGTCTTCCGTATGCGGAGTCAGAGGGACTTCGTTCGAGGTCGCTCAATATGACGAAGCTCAAATATCGGTTTTAGAAGGAAACGTTGAAGTTTTTAATCCTGAATTTCCGGATAAACCGGTATCTGTTGGTTCTGGTTCGAGAACATCGGTCGGTTTAAGAAGCGCGCCGACGGCTCCAAAAGCTATCCCGACGTCGGAACTCCAGAAGATGCAGAAATTGGAACAGGTTATTTTTAAAAAAGTTACGTTGCCGATTCAGCCTGTGATAGCAGATCAAAGCAGCAAAGTTGTTAGCGAAGAAGGAACTGTTAAAACCGTTGAATATTCTGTGAAAATCAAGAATATTACTTCTGACGTTTATAATGTCTACTTGTTGATTTTAAACGCGGATAACGAACCGGTAGATTCGATTTTGATGAATTTGGTATCCGGCGGAGATAAAATCGAGGATTTGAAAACATTTGGCGCGAAATATACTTTTTCAAAACCCGGAAAATATTCGCACAGATATAAAGTTGCGAAAAAATAATCGGTTAAGAAATTATTATAAAAGATTTGATGAAAAAAAATAATTTTTATTTAAAGATATTTGCATTGCTGTTATTCATTTTTTTATTTGCCGCTGAAAACGGCAATGCGATAACTACGCTTGAACCGGAGGATTTAATAATAGTCGATACTCAAACAAGAGGAGTTGAATACTATATAAAGATTCCCTCTGAAATAAAGTATAAAATTAATGAAATAACCGAGGATTTGAAATTATCAGTTGATTTTATTGATTGCAAATGGGCGGATTTAATGGGGAAAGATGAAAAAAAAATAAATATCTTACCTGTTAAATCCGCTAAATTTTTGCAATTGTTGCCTACGGTTGCGCGAATAAATTTTGATTTATATTTCAAATGCGAATTTGAAATAGCGCCGGATAATAAATTTGAAGACAAAAAATTCCTTAAGATGGATATTCTGTTATCGAATAAGGAAGAAAAACCTGAAACTGAAGTAAAAAGCGAAACGCCGGTTTTAACTCAATCAGCCGATACGTTTATTCAGAAGACTGAAATAATAGAGGAATTATTATATTCCGATATGATGATGAGCGGAATTTATGATAGCGTGGAGATTTCGGACACGTCTCCTGAAAAGTATCAGGAAGAAAAACTTGAAACGCCCAGCCAAAATAATAAGAAAATAGAGCCGGAGACAATATTGCCGGCGGAGCCGGAGCAATCTTCTCCGGCGGAGCCGGAACAATCTTCTCCGGCGGAGCCGGAACAGGTAACACAGCCGGCAACTACGCCCGAAATTGTTACGGTAGTGAAAGAGGAAATCGAATACGTTTACTCTGAAGAGGAAGTGTTTTATCCGCAGATAGGGCAAACTCCGATTCCATCAGTAACTATCGAACCCCCGAAAATGCCGATAACCGCAATCAGTCCGGCAAAAAATTCAATTATAAATAATCTGAATCCTGAATTCTTATGGAGTTCTTTGGATTCAACAAATTATTATCAATTATATTTAGCTCGTTATCCGCTGTCTGAAAATAGCGTAATATTGACAAAAAATGTAGGAGCAAATAATTATACGTTTGACGAAGCTGACGCGGTAGAACCGTTGATAAACAAAGGGAAATACGTTTGGTTTGTAGTGGCTTTTAACGATGATAATGAAATAATATCGCTTCAGCAGGCGAATGATTATTCGGTTTTTGAAGTGTCGATAACCGCAGATACAATTGAAGAAGAAGGGACAAAAGAAGATACCTCCGCCGTCATAGAAACGGATACCGCCGTAATCGACACGCAGGTTGTAACGCCTCCGGAACCTGAGATAATCGAAGTGTCAATATCAAACGTAAAATTCAACGATAAATCCGTAGAGATTTATGAAAAGAACGTTACTGTGAATAAAGACGATATTGAAAACGGTTTATTTAAAATTACCGGAACTTTGACAGGAGCCAACGGAGTCAAGACTTTTCAATTTTCTTACGACGGCGGCTCGAGTTTCAATAATATAACTTTTCTTTCGCAAACATCGCCTTATCAATTTACTTTTACTTTTACGCCTAAAGAATCTGTCGAGTATAAATTTTTAATTAAAATAATCGCTTCAGACGATAGGGAAATATCGGATAATTATTTCGGTCAAATAGAAAAAGTAACTTATATAAACAAGACTGCAAACGATTTGATAAAGGAATTGCTTACGGATTTTTGCAAGTCTTATCAAACCAATGATAAAACTCTGTTTTTAAAATGCGTGTCAGAGTCGTTTATTGGAAACAACGAAGGATACGAAGATTATACTTCGATAGAGAGTTCAATAAGAAACGTTTTTAATAAAACGGCGACGTTTATATGTTTGTATCAAAATGAAAAGATTAATATTTTAAGTCCCACAAGGGCTCAGGTTGATTTTGTTTTTAAACGGACTTTTAAATTCGACGATATAGACCGGACTTTACCGCTTCAAATTAATGCTTCGTTTGATTTGATAAAAGAAGAAGACGCTTGGAAAATTTTAGGAGATAAAAACAATCTTGTTTTTATGAAACATTTTCCCGATATACCTTCCACTCCGTATTAAAGATTCCATCACGTCGGCTGACAATGAAATATTTTAAAATTTAGCGAATGGGTTTATGAAAAATATGAAAAACAAACTATTTATAATTGCGATTTTTATTGCAGTGTTCTGCGATTTTTTGAACGCTCAACAAGTTCAATCCGGCGCGGATGCGGCAGCCAAGACTGCCGCGACGCCAGCAGCGGTTCAAAAGCAGGATAACGTTTCGCCCGTTTCTGAAATTGTTTTAAATAAAATAATAAAACCCGCTCCGGCTGAACTTGCGCCGAGTATCGAGAAATATGTTGGCGATAAAATTATTGATACGACAGTAAACGTCGGTAAATTCTTATATGCGTATTCGCTTGTGAAAACCGAAAATTACAGGAAATACGCCGAGGAGTTCGTCAAACTGAAAGCCGCCGTAAAAAGGTTTTCCGAACCTCAAATAACTGAGTTTGAAAAATTTATTGCCGAATTTAAAAACGCCGCAGAAAAAAATAATCCGGCGTTAGATTCGTTATACGAACAGATTTTATCCGATTTAGACGAGAGAAAAAAAATTTTTAATCCGCAGGTAAAAACTAAAACAATCGGAAAGACCGATAGCAAATTAACAGTGTTTGTGAATTGGTTTGATTTTAACCAGATAGAAGCGCCTTTATTGAAATCTATAAACATCAGAGAGGTTTTAAAGGAAAATATCGAAAGAAGTTTCAAATCTTCCGATTTATACGAAGTAAATAATAACGGGGCTTTTAAAGTTGAAGGACAGATAAAGAATTTTGAGATTAAAAACGACAGATTCAACAGCAACAACGAAGCGACTGAACGTAGAGTGGAACTGCTTGTAGATTTTAGAATACTTGAAAGTTCGACTAATCAGATTATAACCGAAAAGAGAAATTATTATTTTGAATATACGTATTATACGCTTGCTTTTTCCGGCGGAATTGGAATAAGCGACGGAGAGGGATTAACAAATTTTGCAGAAGAAGCCGCTTCGAAAATCTTTGAAGAACTGAATTCGAGGTTTGACGAAGTTAGAAAACAATTAGCGTCAGGCAAAAAAGCCGTGGAACTTTCAGCCGACCAGAAAAACGTTTTAAAAAGTATGATACCGAAAGCGCCAAAACCTCCGGCTCCTTTTTCAGGAACGATTTTGCTTACTAATGAAGATATTCGCGTGAATGGAAATCTTGAATCTTCAGGCGAGACAAAAAAACATTACAATAAACTCGACGGAACCGCGGATTTGAAATTTAATTTCAAAGCTCTCGATGGCGATATAAGCAGTTTTGTAAAACTTAAAGGAAGCAGTTTAAAAACCAATAGAGAATTTGAACTTGATAAAATAACCGTCGATTATAAAAGAAAAAATCTGAGTTTATCGGCAGGAAATATTTTTCCGTTTATTTCAAAAATGATTTTTAACAACGCGCAGGAAGGCGTAATGGTTGATTATAAAATTGAACAATTATCCTCAAGCTTGAAAGTGTTTGCCGGAAGAGACAGACGGCCGCAAGATTTTGTTAATTTCAACACTTTGAATTTGGGAGCGAGTTTAACGGCGAATATCGACAAATCGAGTTTCGGTTCTTTCAACGTCGTTTATACAAAAGACAATCCGAACTCCATATCGTATGATTCTGCGGCAATGATTCCGGCTCAGAATACTTTATTGAGTTTTGTGGGAAAATTTTCTCCGAAAAAAATTAAAGAACTTTCTTTTAATTACGAGTTCGCATATTCTTTTTATAAAGATTTGCTTCAAGACACGGATAATTTAAACGGTAATGCGATTGATATAAAATCGGTTTATACTACAAAAAAAAACATTGTTTCGTTCAATTATATTTGGACTGATCCGAATTTTGTCACTTTATACGGAAACGTTTCTGTCGACCGACAGAAATTTGATTTGACTTACACTAATAAAATGATAGAAAATATGATATTGAAATTTAACGGCATTTATCAGAACGACAATCTTGACGAGATTAATGAAAAAACTAATTATGTTAGCAGTATCGCGGCCAATATGAATTATCAGCCCTTTGCTAAAAAAGAAAAAAAAATTCTGAAAACTCTGAAAATGGAGAATAGTTTTGAAATAAGAAACACTTACAATAAATTACTGGGAAGCCCGATTAAGCGCGATAAAAACAATCGAAACCTTCTTTTAAAAATCAAGTTTTTAAATTCTTTCTTATCAAATACTATGAACGCTTATATCTCGTATGAAAATGAAAACGACGAGGATAAAATTAATTTCTCCACTTCAAGAGTAAAACAATACGAATGTTCAAACAGTTATTCTAAAAAAATTTTAGAATCTTATTTTTTAGACGCCCGCGGAAGATACCGGTATAAAACAGTGGATGAAAAAACAGACAAGCTTTTTAACGGCAGTCTTTCTATGAGATACTCTAAAAATAAAAGCAATTGCATTTTATCATATTATATAGACATAACTGCTTCAACCGTTAAAGATCAGGATTCGGAAAAACAAAAGATAGAAGCGGAATACAACTATTCAAATATCATTAAAAAAATCAAAAATAATTATATTGTAAAAATAACTTACGATATAAATGATTTTGAAAACAGGGATTTGAATTTTAAAAAACTTACCGCGTATACAGGAATGAAAATGGAGTTTTAACTTTTTTAATAAAAACGACTTTACTTCTCAAACGCTTCTCTTACCTCGTTTGACAAATCGTTTAAATTGAATGGTTTTTGGATAAACCTTATTTTTTGGTTTTCTAAATCTTCCGGTTTTATTATATCGTCGGTATATCCGGACATAAATATTGTTTTAATATCGGGATAAATGGAATTTAATTCTTTTGCAAGAACGCGTCCGTTCATTTCCGGCATTACAATATCGGTTATCAGTAGATGAATATTGCGTTTGAAATTCTTTGCTATTTTTATAGCTTCGACGGGATTATTCGCGGACAGTAAAGTATATCCGAGTTTCTGTAGAAGTTTTGAAACGGCTTTAAGAATCGCGGGTTCGTCTTCAACGAGCAATATGGTTTCCTCTCCGGTTGATAACGACTGAAGCGTTTTGCAGTTTTTTTCTTCCGCGGATTCGCATTCCGTCAAATGTCTTGGAAGATAAATATCAAATTCGGTTCCTTTGCCCACTTCGCTGATTATATTGATAAAACCGTTGTTTTGTTTTACGGCTCCGTAAATAGTCGCAAGTCCAAGACCGGTTCCTCTGCCTTGTTCTTTAGTGGTAAAAAAAGGTTCGAAAATCCGGGATTGAGTTTCTTTGTCGATTCCGCTTCCGGTATCTCCAATAGAAAGTTTTACAAACTCGCCGGCTGAAAAATTAGCGTTATTCATACAATCATTTTCTGATATGGAACAATTTTCAGTCGATATAACAATGCTTCCCGGGCCGTTTATTGCGTCGCGGGCGTTGACGCATAAATTAGTAAGTATTTGATCAATTTGAGACGGGTCCGCTTTTATTTTCCATATTTGAAGACCCGGACGCCAAACGAGATTTATGTGTTCCCCGATAAGCCGGCGGAGCATTTTTAAAATATTTTCTATAGTTTCGTTGACATCGATTTCTTTTGGCGTTATCATTTGTTTTCTTGCAAAAGCGAGCAATTGTTTCGTGATATTAGCGGATTTGTCAGCGGCTTTTTTTATTTCTGAAAGAATACTATGCAATTCATCGTCGGGTTTTACATAAAAAAAAGCGAGTTCCACATTATTGATAATGACTCCGAGCATATTATTGAAATCATGAGCGACGCCGCCGGCAAGTCTGCCTATCGACTCCATTTTTTGCGCTTGAAGCAATTGCTTCTGCAATTTATCCAATTCTTTTTCGGTTGTTTTTTGTTCGGTTATATCTCGAACTATTGATAAAACCTCGTTTTCTCCGCATAATACAAAACGGGCTTCATAACTTCTTTTTAAGCCGTTAAATTCAAGTTCGTAATTTAAATACTCCAATTTGCCGTTTTCTAATACGTTATTAATTTTTTGAACGGTCAATTCTGCAATCTCTTTGGGAAAAATCGAATCGATTGTTTTTTCGATAAAATATTGAGGTTTAACAAATAATCCGTTTTCACCGGATGTCGAATGATAATCGATTATCCGGTTATTACGATCAAACACAAACATTAAATCAGGATTTGCGTTTAGCAGAGCTTTAATCCGTTCAAGACTTTGTTCGAGCGCTGATTCGGCCTGTTTTCTTTTATTTTCGTTTTCAATTTCTCTCGCGGTTCTTTTTATAACTTCGGGCAATATATCAAAAAAATGACTGTCTTTGACTATGTAATCTCGCGCTCCGAATTTCATCATCTCGACGGCTATGCGTTCGTCGCCTTGACCGGTAGACACTATGAAAGGAGGCGTCGAAATATTTTCTGATTTCAATTTTTTTAAAAATTCAAGCGCGTTATTATCGGGTAGAAAATAATCCAATACGATTAAATCCGGCGAATTCATCTTAAGGAAATTAAAAGCTTCTCCGGCGGAATATTCGCAGATTGATTCGAAACCGATTTCATCCGTTTTTTCTTTTATTAATTCCGCCAAATCCTTATTGTCTTCGACTATTAAAATTTTCATAAGCTTGTTGATTAAATTTTTACTATTTGAATAAACAAACCCATACGTTTTAATGTTTCCGCAAATTTTGGAAATGCGACCGGTTTGGTAACATAAAAATTGCAGCCTATTTTATAACATTCTTCGACGTCGCGCGGATCGTCGGTAGTGGTCAGCATCATAACCGGAATTTCTTTTAAATTACAATCGTTTTTAATTTTCCGCAACACTTCGAAACCGTCCATAATAGGCATATTAATATCGAGCAGGAGCAGATATCCGGTATTTGGTTTTTTTGTTTTTTCAGATTGATTTTTAAAAAATTCCCACGTTTCTTTTCCGTTTGAAAATCTAATTATTTCGTTGCAAATTCCGGAATCCCTGAGCCCTTCCTTAATTAATTCGGCATGACCGTCGTCGTCTTCGGCAATAACAATTATCATTTTTTTATAGCCCTCCATATTATTCTCCGGCGTCAACTGGATTTGAATATATCATTTTCTTCGATTGTAAAAGAATATCTTAATAATTCTATATGAAATACGCTTCCAACGCCTTCTTCGGATTCTATACTGACTTTGCCTTTATGCTTATCCGCTATGCGTTTTACAATGCTTAAACCGAGTCCTTCCCCGGATTCTTTGGCGGCTGAATTTACTCTGAAAAATATATCCCATATTTTTTCTTTATGTCTTTCAGCTACGCCTATTCCGTTATCCTTAACGCTATAAACGACTTTATTATATTGAATTTGCGAAGTTATGTCAATTATTAATTTTCTGTTTTTATCTCTGTAATTTATCGCGTTGGCTATTATATTTGAAAATAATTGATTTAAAAGATTTTCATCGCCCCAGCAGTAATCGAGCGATTGAATATTAACGAAGGCGTCGGCTTCGGATAATTGATATTCTTTTGAATTTAAAATCGTTTTAATTAATTTGTTCATATCGATTTTGGTTATAATCATCGTTTCTCTGCCGGTTCTTGAAATTTGCAGTAATCCGTTTATCAAATTATCCATTTTTGCAGCGTTTGTCTGAATATATTCCAAAGTTTTTGGAGCTGTTTCTTCAATCAATTCTATGATTTCAAGTCTTTTTTTTTCGTCGAAATCTCCGGCTGCGGCGAGTTTTTTTAGAGCTTCTATATTTTTATTAAGGCGTTTTCCGAATCCTTGAATATTCACAAGCGGAGACCTTAAATCATGTGAAGCCACGTAAAGATAATTTTCGAGTTCTTTATTTTTTGCATTAATAATTTGCTGGCTTTGTTTAAATGAAGTAACGTCGGTCGATACTGTCGCGAATTGATTTTTTCCAAGCGAAACTACGGAAATAATAAAATGTCTGTCGAGACCCTCTGAATACTCGGAATACTGATATGTTTTTTTTGTCAAAGCGGTTTCGGAGAATTCTTTTAAATGAAACGGTTTGCTTTTCCCAAACGCTTCGGTGGCGAGCTTTCCAATTATATTTTCTTTTTTTAGACCGGTTATTTCCGTAAAAGCTCTGTTGCAATCTATTATTTTGTAGTTAACCGGAATGTTGTTTGAATCGAAAACCAGTTCGTATATTATTAGCATTTCTGTCATTGAAGAAAAAAGAGCGTTAAGTTTTTCTTCGTTGGCCCGCAGCTCCTGTTCTACTTTAATTCTTTCGGTTATATCGCGCGCGGCGGCGTATATTTTTTCGCCGCGCGGAATCGAACGCCATTCGATATATCTATAATCTCCGCTTTTTGTTTTATATCTGTTTGTAAAATTTAAAACGGCGTTTTGGGAACTTAATTTGTTCAACGCGTCAACGGTGGTTTGTTTGTCTTCGGGATGAACAAAATCTAAAAATGAGCTTCGCATAATTTCGTCCGTTCCGTATCCGAGCGTATTTTCCCATTCTTTGTTAAGCCTTAAAAAATATCCTTTAGAGTCGGCAATGCACAAAAGATCCAGAGCCGAAGAAAAAAAACAATCGAGTTCATTATTAAGGGCTTCTTTTGCGGATATAACTTTTCTTAAATTAACGGCTATCCAAAGAATGAAGAAAGAAAAAAACAATTCAATTAAAATAAGAAGATACGCTCTCAAACGCAGTTTGGCAAACCATTCGCCGACTCCGATTTCAACCGAAACAAACATATTCTGGTTAGAAATAAAAGTTTTGCATCCGATTCGTTCGACGCCGTCTATAAAACTTTTTTTTGTTTCGGACAGACTTTTTTTTGTATTGAAAATATTAATTATTTCAGAATCCGGAATTTTCACGTCTAAACCCAGCTCTTTATTTCCGCGCATTCCGCTGTAGACTATGCCTTTTTCGTCCGATAAAAAAATTAGAGATTGGGTTCCAATATTTACTTCGTTAAATATCTTGGAAAAATAAAAAGGATTTATGGAAGCGAGCAAAACCCCGGAAAAATTTCCTTTGGAATCCTGAAGTCGAACGCTTATGGGAAAATACCATTTCCCGGTAAGCCTTCCTAAGAGCGGGCTGCCTATCAGCATATCTGACGATTTATTTTCTTTATGAAAAATAAAAAAAGGTCTGTCGCCGCTGTAAGTGGGTTTAAACTCTTTTTGATTTGTAGTTGAAACGTTTCCGTCCGCGTCTATTACTGAAATCAGATTAAACAACTCGGACCTTGAAGCCGTAAATAAATGTAAAAGCGTATGCATTTCATTTTTGCCGATTCCTGAATCCCAATTTTTTCTCAATGAAAAAAGCGAACTCTCAATCTGGGCAAAAGTCGCGGATATGTATTTTTCAAGAGCCGACGATAAATTTTTTGTGTTCTGCTTGGCTCTGTCCATTTCAACATTGTAATCGTTTCTTATAGCCGCTATTATAATTATCCAGCTCGACAATATAATAGCCAAAGCAAATATAATGATTTTATTGCCTACCGGTTTTAACGTTTCGAAATTAAACATATTGCAACCTCGCGCGTATGTAATAGTGTTTTTGTTGCCATTCGGGTTTGTTTATTGAAAATATTGTCTTATCATAGCCATTTATTATTTTTATACCATTCGTATGTTTCTTTAAGCGCCGTTTGGATATCGGTAAACGCAATATCAGGACAAGTCGTTTTTATTTTTTTATTTGAACAAACCCAATAATTTTTACTCAATTCAAGAAGTTTTTCTTTATTAAGAAGAAATGTTTTTTTTAATAATACTCCGATTATTTCATTCAAATTTCCTAATAATTTAATAATCCAAATCGGGATATAAATTTTAAACGGATTTTTGTTCGCTGTTTTCGCTATTAAATTGCAGAATTCCTTCATTGAATAATAATCGTCGTTTGCCGCGAAAAAAATTTCGCCTGATTCGACGCCGGGATTTTCTGATAGATAAACCGCCGTTTTTATCAAATCTTCCGCGTAAATAATTGAAAAAGTCAGATTTCCTTTTCCGGCAAAAGGCATAAATCCCTTTTCTATCATTTGAAAATAGGCAAATATGTCTCTCTCTCCGAGTCCGAAAACCGCAGGCGGTCTTATTATTAAAGAGTTTAATTTATCTTTGCGTTCTAAGATGTAATCTTCCGCGAGTTTTTTTGATTTTCCGTAGGAATTAATAGGATTTGGCGAGTCGGTTTCTTTCATTGAATATAATTTTTCTGTGGGACCTGCCGCCGCCTGACTCGAACAAAACATAAACCGTTTTAATCTCGACGGATTTGCGGATATGATTTTGCCGACAAAATTTTTCGAGCATTCGTAATTAATTTCGTAATATTTTTTTTTATCGTAGTGTTTGGTGATTCCTGCAAAATGATAGACGTAATCCAAATTTTTTATGAGAGTATCGTCGAGTTCGTTTATATTTTTTAAATCGAGGTTTATTATTTCGACTTTATTTTTTAATAAGTTTATTTTTGAAGAATCCCGCGCCAAACAATAAATTTTATATTTTTTTTTTAACAGATATTCCGTTAAACGATAACCTATGAATCCGGTTGCGCCGGTTATCAGAACGTTTGCAGACGTCATATATTTTTTTCAAAAACCCGGTAGATTTTATAAGGTTCCAATCCGAAATTCAATAATATTTTGTTCATAACTTTATTGTCTTCGAGAATCCATGACAATTCGCAGCCGTTTTTATAATATTTGTCTCCGTTTAATTTTATAGCTTCTTGGATAAGAAATAAATCTATTCCGCGTCTTCTGAATTTTTTAGATAATCCGAGAGTGATTACGCGTCCCTGAGTTATTTTGCGTTTGTAATAAAGAATTTTAAAAATCCCAAAAGGCAGAAGTTTTCCGTTTGTCCGTTTTAGAGCGAAATTAAAATCAGGCAGCGAAATCAGAAACCCCGCCGGTTCGCCTTCGGAATACGCTATGACAACGGATTCTTTTGGAACAAATGTTTTAAGTTCTTTGCCCATATTATAAAACTCTTTGTAAGTCATCGGAACAAAACCCCAGTTTTTTTCCCAAGCGTCGTTATATATGGAAGACAATATTTTAATTTCATTTTCAAAATTTTTGTAATCAATATATCTTGATTCTATTTGATATTTGGTTTTGAATTTATCAATATCCACAGCGTTTATTTTTTTATAGGTTTCATAATCGAGAAAATACGCAAATAAATCTTTAGTTTTAAAATGTCCTGAATCCAACAGGAGTTTTTCATAATAATCGAAATTGTAAGGCATCATTATCATAGGAGGGACGTCGAATTTATTGACGAGCATCCCGCAAATTTCGTTAGTGGAAAAAGTAAAAGGTCCTCTTATTGTTTTAATATTGTTTTTTGAGAAAAATTCAGAAACCGCTCCGAACATAGTTTTTACCGTTTCCGAGTCGTTTATAGTTTCAAAACTTCCCCAGAATCCGATTTTTTCCCGATGAAAATCATTGTAATTATGATTTATGTTTGCCGATATTCTTCCGGCAATTTCGCCGTTTTTACAGCACAAAAAAAGTTTTACGTCCGAATGTTCGAAAAAAGCGTTTTTTGCCGGATTATAAAATTCTTGTTCCTGCAAATAGAGAGGCGGAACCCAAAATTGCGAATTCTTGTATAAGACGTAGGGGAAATCAATAAATTGTTTAAGAAGCTTATCGTTATTTACTTCGAGAATTTTATAATTCATATAAACCGCCGGAAATAATTATGCGATAAATTTTTTTTCCAGATTTCAGGTTAAATCAGTTTGTATTTTTTTCCGACAATTTTCAATTTATCAAGAGTATAATCTATTTCCTGATATGTATGCGACGACATTAAACTTAACCGGATTAATGCGCATCCCGGAAGCACTGCCGGAGATACTGCGGGATTAACGAAAATTCCTTGCTCTTGCAATTCCATACACATTTTAAACGCGGTCATATCCTCGCCTACGATTATCGGAAGTATTGGAGTTTCTCCGCCGCTTGTTTTGAATCCGAGAGTTTTAAGTCCGTTATGCATATATTTTGTGTTGTCCCATAGTTTATGTCTGCGTTCAGGCTCGCTTTTCATTATGTCCAGAGCGGCGAGAACCGAAGCTACGGAAGAAGGCGGCATACTTGCGCTGAATATAAACGCTCTTGAATTGTGTTTTAAATAATGAATTATATCTTCGTCCGCGGCGATAAAACCGCCGATAGACGCCAATGATTTGCTGAATGTTCCCATTATCAAATCGACTTTATCAGAAAGATTCCGTTCAACCACAAGACCTTCTCCGTATTCGCCGAATACGCCTATGCCGTGCGCTTCGTCGATTAAAAGCGCGGCGTTATGTTTTTCCTTTAATTTTACGAGTTCTTCGAGATTCGCGCAGTCTCCGTCCATACTGAACACGCCGTCGCTGGTTATAAGAATGCCGTTGTTGATTTGATTTTTTTCAATTATCCGGCTGGCGTCTTGAATATCGTTGTGGTTATATCTTAACATTTTGCAATGGCTCAACATTGCGCCGGCGACTAAACTCGAATGATTTAATTTGTCCATTACGCAATAGTCTTTCGGACCGAGAAGACAGGCTATGACTCCAAGATTCGTTTGATATCCGGTAGAAAAAAGCAGCGCGGCTTTTTTCTTTACGAGCCTGGCAAGTCTGTCTTCAAGTTCGACGTGAATATCCAGAGTTCCGTTCAGAAATCTTGAACCCGCGCAGCCGGTTCCGTATTTTTTTATGGCGTTTATAGACGCTTCTTTTACTTTGGGATGATTCGTTAAAGCAAGATAACTATTAGAACCGAACATAATAGTTTTTTTTCCGTTTATTATGACGTTTGTGTCTATATCCGAACTTATTTCGCGGAAAAAAGGATATACCCCCGCATTCATTATATCTCGCGCAATAACAAATCTTTTGCATTTATCAAATATTTTCATTTCAAATTCCAAACAATATTTTTAAGTCTAAACGAGCAAACGATAAAATTTAACAAAACTATTTATGATTATACATTTTAATATTATTAAGTCAAGTCTATATTTTTTGTTTTGATAGAATTATCTTGCATTTTAATAATTTAAATTTAAAATGCAAATTATCAAAAATAATAAAAAAAACGTTCGGCTTTAATAATTAGTAAGATTTTTATTAAGAGGCGATAAATCAATTAAGGAGACAGATATGACCATTCACGATTTATTATTTGTCGACGATGAAAAAAATATTTTAAACGCTCTTAGGCGCGAATTGAAAGAAGAGCCTTATAATATTTGGACTGCGGAAAGCGGAGAACGGGCTTTTGAAATATTGAAAGACGTGTCTCCGGCTCTGATAGTATCCGATATTCGAATGCCGGAAATGGACGGCATAGAATTTTTGAACAAAGCAAAAAAAATAAGACCTGACGCCGTGCGAGTGATTTTATCCGGATTTTCCGACGTTGAAAATATAATAACTGCAATAAATGAAAATCATATTTACAGATACATGACAAAACCATGGAACATCGAAGAACTTAAAATGATTATAAAACAATGCGTCGAATATTATAGTATGATAGAAGAGCGGAAAAATCTTACCGCCACGATAAATCTTCAAAATCGTCAACTGAAAGAATTAAACCAAAACCTTGAAAAGATTGTGGAATCCAGAACAAAAGAGTTGCTGATAAAAGACGAGATTCTGCATTTTCTGCTCGAATTGCATCCGGTGGAAAAAAGCGTAGAATTCATATTGAAAAAAATATGCGAAGCGGTTCGGGCGAACGAAATTATTTTTTATAAATTAAATTCTTCGGGCGATTGCAATTTTCAAAGCGGAATTAATTATCGGGACAAAAATTTGTCAACCGGCGGATGCAAACCATATTATAATAAGGTTGAGAACGTAATTAATAGATTTAAAACTTCGATACAGAATAAATCGGTTTGCGCCGGCAACGTCTCGCCGGATTTAAAACGGGATTTTATCCGGCTTGACATAAAAAATTTTTTGCTGGCTCCGGTATTTAACGACCGGACTAAATTCGGCGTAATGCTCTGCGTATTTAACGATAGTTTTTTAATCAATGAAACCGTTGTTAAAAAACTTGAAAGTTTTATTTTATATTTATCCATAGCTTTAAACGATCATTCATTAACCGATAATTTGTCTCAATTAAACAAGAATATCGATGATATCTTAAATGAAATTTGATAAAAAAAACCGGAGAAAATATGGATACGGTTGATATTTCCGAATATTTTACAATAGTTATCGACGAATATTTTTATAACGCGACGATAAGCTATGAATTGCCGGACAATATAAACGTTGAGCAAGTCGATAACGAATATATAAAATTACTTCTCGCCGAAAAAAATTGCATTTATGGAATCGCCGAAGAAAATATTGAAAGGTTCGTTGCTGAAATAAAATCCGGAAAAAAATCGATAAAAAGAATTTTAGCCGCGGAATATCTTCCGGAAAAAAACGGAGAAGACGCGCGAATAGACTGGGTTTGTCTTGAAAAACAAGATAAACCGTCAGAATCCGGTTCACAGGAAAGAATTGATCATAAAAGTAAAAGCGGTATAATTATCGTATTAAACGAAGAAATATTATGCGTAAAAATCAACGCCAAATCAGGGATTAATGGAAAAAAAATTAATGGAGAAGATATTATCGCAAAGGACGGAAAAGACGTTTTGCTCCGTTATGGAACCGGCGTTGAAACCGAAGAATTTATAAACAAGACCATTTATAAATCGAATTGCGACGGACGTCTCGTTTTAAAAGAAGATTTTGTGGAAGTTCAAACTACGCTGACTATAGACGGCGACGTTAATTTTGAAACCGGAAATATTATTTACATAGACGACGTGGTCATTAATGGAAATGTTGTTCAGGGTTTTAAAATAGAAACTCCGAAAAATATTTATATTTCGGGAGCGGTCGAAGACGGCGTTGTGATAAATTGCGGAGGCAGCGTAATTATAAAAGGAGGCGTTATAGGCGAAACCGCCGAAATTAATGCTGAAAACAGAATCGAAGCCGATTTCGCCCACTATTCGCGATTGGTTTCTCAAGGCGAAGTAATCATTCATAAATTCGCTTTAAACTCAAAAATTTACGCAAGAAATTTAATTGATATTAGAGGAAACGATATTCCTAAAAATCATTCCGCCGTAGTCGGCGGCGATTTATCATCTGATAGAGAAATAAAGATTCATTCGATTGGCGGAATGCTTGCCGGACGTTCGTATCTAAAAGTTTGCGATTTGAGCGAAAAATTAAACCGGCATGCCGCGGACGAAAATATTCTGAAAAGCAAATTGATTAAAATATTAAGAACCGTAAAATTGAATTGCGCGGATAAAGAGTTTTGCGAATTTTTAAAAAATCTTCCGGTTGAAAAAAAAGAATTATATAAATCGCTATTGTATCAAATCAAATATCTTATCGCGGAAATTCAGAAAAAACAAAATGAGAAAAAGTTATTAAGAAAGCGGATTTTAGACGATATCGAGTTTGCTAAAATTATTGTTGAAAATCCTATTATGCCTACGGTTGTAATAAAGATATTCGATAAATACAAGAAAATCGACGAGATTCATCCGGCGTCTAAATTCGAATACGATAAAAATGAAAAATGTATCGCGACTTCTTTTTATTTCCGGTAATCCAAGACAAACTCGGAAATTCAGGTTAAACCGTATCCGGTAAAAAATTGATATGAAAAAAAAAGCGCTTTACGCCTTATTTCTTATAGGATTATCTCCGGTTTTAATATATTTCATAGCCAATATTTTCATCGTCCGGCATTTTGATAATTCGCTTCGGCAAAAATTAAATCAGAATTTAAGAAGTTTGATATATTCGAATTTAAGAATTAAATATGCAAATATCGCCGAAAATGCCGGCGTATTTATACAATTAGAAATTGATAAATTAATTAGTCAATCTGATAAAAAAAATAAAACTTCCGGTTCGGTTTCAGAAAAAATTTTAATCGGAAACATAGAAGAAATCATAAAAAAATACATTCGGATTTCGAGATTGAATAATATCAGGTTGTTCGTAAAGAATTATTCCTCCAATCCAAATATTGATTTTAAAATTTATCCCGGCGGAACCGATAATGTTATTGAAAGCCCGGTTTTACAGGAACAAAAAGGAACCATAAAACATAAAGGCAAAATATTTTCGTATTACGCGAATAAATACGATTTGACTGTATTCGTAGAAAATTTGCCGGACGAGTTTATAAAATCATCGCAAAATTTTAAAGAAATGATAACCGCTTCTATCGGCGTAGTTGAATTTGGTTATTATGTTTTATTTATCGTTTTGGCGGTTGTTTTAGCCGCAATAATAATATTATTATCATTGTATTTTTCAAAGCATATTACAAGACCTCTCTCTATTCTTACTGATAAAATAGGCGAAGCGACAAAAAAAAATCAATTTATAACATTAGATATAAAAACCTCTCAATATGAGATTTTAGAGTTGATTAAGGCGTTTAATATACGTTCGATAAAACTAAAAGACTATTATGAGCGGCTTCAAAAAAAAAATATAGAACTTGAAGAATTAAACAAAAATCTTGAATTGAAAATCGAAGAAAGAATTTCCGAATTAAAAAAAGCGTATGGCGAGATTGAATCGGCGAATAACGAACTTCAAAAAAATAACGCGGAATTATTTTTGGCGAAAAAAAATATCGAGTTTATTTTAGGGGCGACAAAAACCGGTTTGGACATAATAGACTCTGATTTTAATATCAGATATATAGATCCTGAATGGAAAACCAAATACGGCGAAATAAACGGTAAAAAGTGTTATGAGTATTTTATGGGAAACGCTTCGATTTGCAACGGCTGCGGGGTTTCTATCGCTCTGCAAACAAAAAAAATAACAGTTACCGAAGAAATTCTTTTTAAAGAGAATAACAGGCATATTCAGGTTACTTCGATTCCTTTTCAAGATTCAAAATCCGGCGAATGGCTTGCCGCAGAGGTGAACGTTGATATAACCGATCGAAAACTTTTGGAAGATAATTTGAAAGAAAATTGGGATATTCAAAATTCAATCAATCAGATATTAAAAATCTCGCTTGAAGAAATGAAATTGGAAAACATTCTTGAAAAAATACTCGATATAATTTTTCAAACCAAATATATAAGAGATTTTTATAAATGTTCGATTTTTCTTACGGACAGAACCAAACCCGGATTATTATTTTTGAAGGCGAGCCGCAATGCATTAGACAATAAAACTTTTCAAAACTGCGAATTATTGGAATTTGGAAAATGTTTGTGCGGAAAATGCGCGGCGGAAAAAAAAATGATTTATAAATCTTCAATGGATGAAGATCATTATTTTAAAATGGAAGGAGCCTTTGATCACGCGCATTATTGTTTTCCTATTTTAAATAAAGACGACGCTATAGGAGTTTTAAATTTTGTTATTCCGAAAAATACTGAAATTCAAGAATCGCAAATTCAATTTTTATTTGCGGTATCGGATATTATTTCCAATATAGTAACCGGCAAATGGAACGACGAAGAACTCGCTTTAAAAACAAATTTAACTCAAAAATACGCGAAAGAAATTCAAGAATCTTATATGATGTTAAAACAAACTCAGCAGCAATTGATACTTTCAGATAAAATGGCTGCAATCGGAACTTTATCCGCCGGCATAGCCCATGAAATTAATAATCCCGTCGCTTATATTAAAGGCAATATAATCACATTAGAAAAATATATGAACGGTATGCTGAAATTAATAAATGAATTTTTATCGCTTTCAAATAATAATTCGTTTGGAGCCGAATTAAAAAAACTTGCGGCTGAATCCGATTTAAATTTTATTTCTTCGGATATTCCTGAACTTATTAAGGAAACAAAAGAAGGCGTTGAAAAAGTTATAACTATAGTTAAGAGTATGAAATCATTTATTAGGAAAGGAAAAGACGGGATTGAAAAAGCCGATATTAATAAAATATTGGAGAATTCGTTGGTTATCGCAAAAAGCCAGATAAAAAATAAAATTCGCATAGAAAAAAAATTAGCGGTTTTGCCTGAGATTCCTTGTTATTCAAATCAAATCGAACAGGTGTTTTTAAATTTGATAATTAATTCGGTTCAAGCTATAGGAAAAGAAGGGATAATTAAAATTGAAACTTTTGCCGAAAACGATAAAATAATAATAAAAATTCAAGATACGGGCAGCGGTATTCCTGCGCATTTAATTAATAAAATTTTCGAACCGTTTTTTACCACCAAAGAAGTCGGAAAAGGAACCGGACTCGGATTAAGCATAGTCTACGATATAATTTCAAATCACGGCGGCGAAATAACCGTAGAAAGCAAACCTGACGAAGGAACGGTTTTTAAAATCTCTTTGCCGACTCATAATGTGGCAAAAAAAAAGCGAATACTGATTGTGGAAGACAACGAGAATATTAAAGGATTGTTATTTGACTTGCTCAAAACAACATATAATGTGAAATGCGCATGCGACGGTTTTGAAGCGGGCAAATTAGTCTATGATTTTATCCCTGATGCGATATTGTTAGATATTATGCTTCCGGGAATAAACGGTATGGATATTTGCGAAATGTTAAGAAAAGACGCGGTATTTAAGAATATTATTATAATAGCTGTAACCGCCTCTATTCATACGGATGCTGAATTTTTTAAAGCCGGATTTAACGCGGTAATCAGAAAACCGTTTAGTATAGAAGAAATATTAAAAACGTTAGAGAAACTTTTGGAATAGCGTCCTGCCGCTAACGTTTCTTAAAAAAGAAACTTTATATATACTTAGTTAGCGTCTTGAAATGAAAAAAAAGCGAAAAAACAAGGGAAAAATGCAAAAAAGCATTAAAGTTTTTAGACGAAGATGCCGAAATATAAAGATAAAAACGGAAAAAAATGCTGGAAAAATGAAAATTAAAGACAAATCTTCGAATAAAAGCAGAGGACAAAATGAGAAACCAAAAAAAGAAAC
>DAINAU010000055.1:0-24760 GCA_036733285.1 bacterium | reverse complement strand
CTAACCCCTTGATTTTAAAAGGTTTCCTCTTTTGGAAATGGTATACCCCTTTATACCGACGATATAGATAAAAAAAATAAAATTATAGAATTAATTAAAAATGTGAATGACACGATTACCGGATAAATATTTCCGTATTTGAATTTTAATCCGTTTTGAAACAGATAAAAAACAATTAATAACGAGGAAATATAAAATTTAAACTTGAATTTATTTTTTGATGAAATCAATAATTTCATAAAAAATAAACTCGCTAATAAAATAATCAAATATAAAACCGGATAGCTTAAAGAACGGAATAAAAGCAGATTTTTTAAAACCGAATAATCCGACATTCTAAATCTATGAATAGGATTATCGGCTTTTGAAATCAAAAAAATCGGAAAGCCGAATTGAAGTCCGGCAAATATTATTTTTTTTAAACCGTGAACGTTAAATATTCCGCGTTCCGAATTAATTGAAAAATACAAATAATTAAACGGCAGCAGCGCGGCTATCAAAAACTTATAATCTGACGCGAATAAAATATTAAACCGTTTTACCGGTTCATACAAAAAAAAGTAATACGTCCAGCAGTTTATCGCCGATAAAAAAAAACAGGAAGAATTATTGAAAATAACGCTAAGAGCGGCGGCAAATCCGAAAATAAAAAAAGGAATCAATTGAAACAACGATTTATACTGATTGTTTTTCAAATTATAAAATTCGCTGAAATAACCGTTGCAACAAATTATTGAAAAGTAAAATGCGAATAAAACAATATAGATTTTATTGTTTTTTAAAAAATGATAAATTCGAGACGTCATTAATTATTACAGTACGGAAGGAATATCGATAAACTCTAAAGAAATTGCAGGGAATTTTTTTTTTATAAAATTCATAATAGACTTAACGCCGAATATTTCGGTGTTATAATGACCTCCGAATATTATGTTGATTTTTTCTTCAACGGCAAAATTTTGAACAGTATAATTTTGTTCGCCGGTAATAAACGTATCGATTCCAATTTTTTTACATTCGCCGAATAAACCGGAGCCGCCGCCTGACACCACGCCAATTTTATAGGCGGATTCGCAAGATTGAATAATATGGTTAGGCTGACAAACATTTCTTTTTACCATGCCGACAAATTTTTCGAACTTCATTTTTGACCGGAGATAACCGCAAAAACCGATTGTAACGCCGTTATAATTTCCGAATTTTTCTATTCGGGTTAGTTTTAATAATCTGCATATCGAAACGTTGTTTCCGTATACCGGATGCAAATCAAGCGGAAGATGCGAAGCATAGACGCTAATTCCGTTATCAAGCAGATATTTGATTCTTGTTTTATGCATCCCTGTTACTGCAATAGGAGAATTCTTCCAGAAAATTCCATGATGAACAATAATCATATCCGATTTATTTTTAATGCATTTCTCTATGGTTTTAAGCGATAAATCAACCGCAAAGGATATTTTACTTATTTTTTCTTTCCCCTCGACCTGTAGTCCGTTTAAACTGTAATCCTGTATTTTTTCAGTTTGAAGTTCGACGTCCAGAGAATCGGTTATATCTTTCAATTTAAACATTATTCATCCCTTTTTTTAATAAACTTCGTTAAAATATTTTTAGAATCAGCAATTTATGTTTTCTATGAGTTCGCGCGCCGATTTTAAAGCCGTTTGAGTTATTTTTCCGCCGGTCATTAATCCTGCGATTTCTTTTGTTTTGAGTTCCTCGTCAAGTTCTTCCGCTTTAACGTTCACGCCGTTTTGATAATTTAATTTTTCAATTTTAAAATGAGCTCCTTTAATAGCCGCTATTGCCGGTTGATGCGTTATGCACATTGTCTGTCTTGATTTGCTTAAATTTAATAATTCTTCCGCAACTTTTGCCGCAGCTTCTCCGCTAATGCCGGTATCAATTTCATCGAATATTAATGTTGGAATATTATCATATTCGGCGTTAGCCGATTTTAACGCAAGCATCACCCTTGATATTTCTCCTCCCGACGCTATATTTTTTAACGGTTTAAAAATATCGCCTTTGTTTGTCTTAATCATAAATTCAATTTTATCTCCGCCTGAAATAGAAATATTATCGTCGGAATATATAATATCAATTTTAAATTCAGCGTCTTTCATTGATAAATTTTTTAAACGGGCTGTTATGAGTTTCGCGATATTATTAGCGTTTTTTTTTCTTGATTCTGAAAGCTTTTTAGCGGAATCTATGGTTTTGCTGAATTTGGCAGCGGCTTTTTTTTCAAGCTCGCCAGTTTTTTTTTCAATATTTTCAATATCTTCGAGAATCTGTTTTAAATGATTTCGCAAATCCAATAATTCTGTTATTGAATTTTTTTTGTATTTTCGGAGCAGCTTTTGATGTTCGAATATGACGTTTTGCATTTTATCAAGACTGTCCGAGGCTGTAGACAGGTTTTCGATATAAGATTTTACATCTTCGGACAAATCAAAAATCAAAGAATTAACGTTGGTAAGCGATTCGTTTATATTTTTTAATTTTGAATCGCCGTCTGTAAAACTTGATATTCTGTTTTGAGTTTTGGAAATTATTGAAATCAAGGAGTTTTCTTTTTCAGAAATGGTATTAAGAATATTCGAAAGAGATTCTGTTATAACCGCCGACTGTTCTATGATTTTCAATTGATTAATTAAATTTTCAAACTCTGCGTTTGTTATTGATATTTTTGATAATTCTTCCGCTTGAAGTTTTTTCCATTCAATTTCAGATTGAGAAATCGACGTTTTTTTTTTTAATATTTCAAGCTCGGTCAGACAGTCCTGATATTCCTTGAAATTTTCCGAAAAATTTTCAAACAATTTTTTTGAACCGGTAAAATTATCAATGTATTCAAGCTGTTTTTTATTGAATAACAGAGACTGATTTTCAAATTGCCCGTGCAATTCAACGAGTTTTTCCGATACGGATTTTAAAATCGCCGAACCGACCGGCGTATCGTTTATATAAATTTTTCCGGAGTTGTTCAAATTTATAACCCTTCGGATTAAAATTTCGTTTTCTGTCTTAATGTCGTTGGTTTCAAGTATGATTTTTAATTCGGGAATGCCTGCTATATCGAATACGGCGGTTATAGAAGCTTTATCGCAACCTGTTTTTATAAAAGACTGAGACAATCTGAATCCGGATATCGCTCTAATAGCGTCGATAAGCAGGGATTTTCCGGCGCCTGTTTCCCCAGTTATAATATTGCATCCGCGTTTGAAGCTTATATGCGTTTTAGATATAATCCCGAAATTTTCAATATACAAATCGGTCAACATAAATTTTTTTTATTCTCCTAAAGTTTTATCCAGCTGTTCGCTCGTTTCCTGATTTCGTTCGTCGAGTTTCGCTTTGCTTTCCTGGCCTCGATTAACAATAGGAATCGCCAGTTTAAAAATAAAATACATTGATACGATAATAATTATCAATAATATTATAGTGTTAACCTTTGATTTTTGTCTTTTCGCCATAACAAGAATCGCCTCCGCCTAAAATTTTTTCAGACAATTCCTTTATTTTTTTCATATCCTCGAAAACTATTCTTCTTTTTTCTTTTCCGGGATCATTTTTTATCAGCGCGTATAGACTGAAAGTCGCTATAACAGGAATTTGTTTATAATAAAAAATTTTTCCGTGAAAATCCGCTATGCCGTCGTTTTTTTTTATTTGATCAGATAAAACGGTTTTAAATGTTTCATTTCCTAAAAGACAAATTATCGCCGGATTTAAGAATTCAATTAATCTGAAAGTATAATGCTTGCATTTATCAATATAACTTTTTGTCAAACCTTCGGCGTTTTCAGGGATTATGCATCTCAACAAATTTGTGATAAAAACGTCTTCGGGCTCAAGCATTAAAACGTTTTTAATTATTTTTTCAAGAATCAAACCGGCTTCGCCGCGCAAAGGAACGCCCGAAGAGTCGTCGTCAGGTTTAGGCGATTTTGAAATAAATAAAATTTTCGGCGAAAAACTTCCAGTTCCGAATATCGCGTTTTTTCTCGTATTTTTCAATGGACAAATTTCGCAGTTCAATATTTCATTTTTTAATTGATTCAAATTATCCGGAAAAGTCGAACCGTATTCTTTTTCAATGTTTTGATTATATGCGGCAACCGGTTCGGTTATTTTTGAGTTTTGTCGTATAAAATCGTTTTTTAGCGACGGAGAAAATATAAAGGATTTTGATTTATTCGCCGCCAATGAATCTGAATATTTTTTTAAATCCGACAAATGGGTTTTAAAATCAAAATTTGACATTATAAATTTTTTTAGTTTAACAGATAATTAAGAATTAGGGAAAAAAACAAAAAAATGAAGAGCGAACAATATTCCGAGTATTGTAGCGATTATTGCAAACGTTATGAAATACTTCAAAAATCTGTGATAAACATTGCAATGTCTTGATTTAAACGTTAAAACATAAATGCGTTTTATTTGAACGATAAACCAATTGGACCCTTCAAGTTTGAGATTTCCTCTCTCCCAACTGTTATAACTCATAAAACCTCTATAATCATTTGAATAACAGAAGCCGGATAAACTGTTAAAAGTATAAAACTATTTCTGTTAAAATAAAAGGAATTTTTTTAATGCAATATCCGTCTTCGTATATAACCTAATAATTCTATTTAGTTATCATTAAAAAATCAACAAAAATTTCTAAAAACGAATTTTAAAATTTTAAACGCAGTCAGAAATTGTTCCAATAAATTCAGGCAATTTGGAGTTCATATTGTTTTTTCAATTTATTAGATCTGAACTTTCAAAAATCATCAAAATAATTGTTAAGCCAAATAATCCGCAATTTCAATAAAACTCTTGCAAAAATGTTTCTATTAAGCAGCAAATTAGCGGAATGATTATCTTTTTTTTTAACTATATTCGCCTCGTTGAAAAAAATAATATTAATCCTGTAGAGTTTTTAATTAACTCGGTTAAAGAATATATCAAAACCGGAGCATTACTTCCTCTGCCCTTTTTAACTTCGAGAAAGTAAAACATTACTGTTTTTCTTTACCGCAATATACGCGCGCATGTCCGTCGGTATAAAGCATTACGGCGGCATATGACTTCGACGTGCTCCGCGCTTCGCCCAGGGCAGGATACCTGCGGTTGATTGAAATTCAACCTATTTCACGATTGTAAAATATAAGAGTCAAATCGAAGTTTTTTCCGAGGGACGCCATTTGTTTAGCTGAGGTTTTATAAAAAAATGTATAACCCCTAAAAAAGACGCTGTTAGCGCGGCAGCCGCATAGAAAATTTTTTTTGCGCCGTATATTATTGAAACGAATAATAATAAGACTATGATTATTTGAAAATACTGTTTGAAAATAATATTTTTTATTGTTAGATAAATATAAGGAATAATAAATAAAATCCACAACCACGTGAACCATCTTAAAATTTTGTGAAAAAAAATCTGTAAGAATAAAACCTTGTTAAAACGATTGGATAATATGAATGTTTTGTATAAACCGAACAGCGCGCGGTGTATGATTCTTTTTTTCGCTTTAAATGTTTCCTGCAATTTATCAGCGTCGTTTTCGTAAACCTCTAAATCTTCTTTAATAAAAACTCTATTGTTTGTTTCGTTCTGATAATACAAAGGCAAACTGAAATCGCATAAAACGTAATAAGGAAATTTATTGTATAATTCGCGTTTGATTAATATGTTTGACCCGAATAATCCGGTATTATAAAATCCGGCTTTTTGTTCTAATAATTTAAGATTCGATTCTAACGCCCAATAACTTTTTTCAGGAGCGGCGTTATTTTTGTATCTTAATATTCCGCAGAATATGTCTTCGCCGGCGGTTAAATGATTTGATAGAATATTAAAATAATTATTTTCAAAAATACTGTTTGAATCTGTAATTAAAATATAATCCGAATCGGTTTGTCGCGAAGCCGCGTATTGCGCGAATGATTTTCCGAATTGTTCGGGGAGTCTCATTATTTTTATTTTAAATTTGAAATCCTCTGGATTTATTGATTTCAATAAATCCGCGTCCGTAAAAGAATTGTTCCCGTCGTTAACTACGATTGCGCTGAAATCCTTGTATTTGGACGCGTCGATATTTATACTTTGTAATTTTTTTTTTATAATATGAAGTTCATTATAAAACGGGATTATGACCGTTAATGAATATTTGCGGAAAATTTTGTCCCGTTTAAGATTTTCCGTCTTTTTTTTTGAACGGGTTTTAATCGAGTATATCTTTAAAAACAAAGGATAGAATATATAAACAAACGCAAGTATAAATATTCCGATTTCGCCGAAAATGCAAGCGTATGCCGAACAATTCATTTGATTATGAAGAAAATTATTTATTAATGAAAAAATAATCGGAAATAAGATAAATCAGCGCAGCCATAATAAGAATAAATAATATTACCTTTACGGCGCTTTTAAAATCTTTATTATATTTGAGCATCCTATACCAATAATTTAACGAACCCATATTTTTATAATCTTATAAAAGCTATAATATATAATATAAAAAAAATAAATGAAACGATTCCGGCTGTTATGCCGAATCCAATAAATGATTCAATTATAAGCGAAACCTTTGGTTTTATATCTTCCGGATCTAAAAAAATTTCAAAAGAATTTTTTTCGTTTCTTAAATCAAGCGCTTCATAATACATTCCTACTGCGGTTTGAGCTGTCATATCCGATATTAAATTGTGTTTGTTTTTAAGTATGTTGATGAAATCCTTAAACTTGATATCAGCCGTTGTTTCAGCTTCGTTTTGCAAGTTGTCGATTGCGGATTTTAGATAATCAAGTTCTCCGGATTTCAGTTCGGCTTTCAAGTATTTATCGTATTCGGCTTTCAATTTTGGATTTGATAATACGAAATACGATAAACACAAATATGAAAAACGCCGTTTTGCGGTTTCAATTTCTTCGACAAATTTATCGGGATGATTGATAATGCTTAATTTTTTAAAATTTTCGGATATTAATTCCTGATTTGACCGCTCGTAATCGAGAAGATTTAACGATTCATAAAAATTAAATTCGTCAATATCGTTAAACAATAATGATTTTGAAGCCGCTGTTTTTTCCACAGTATTGAAATATCCCGAATAGCGCATTAAAAATTATGAAGTTCTTAGAACATAGTTTTTATTATTGAAAAACTTCTAAAAGGCATAAAACCGCATTTCGTTTTTTCAATATCTAATGCGGTTTTTGCGATTAAATATTGTTCGAAAATTATTCCATAGTTAACGTTGATTTTATCTGCTGTAATTTTGAAACGGCTTTTTCGTATTGGGAATTTAAATTTTGAAGCTGCGCGTTTTTCTGATTTATAGCAGAATTAAGTTTGTTCAGCGAATCAGTCTGCTGCTGAATCGCGTTTTTCATTCTTAAGTTTTCTTCTTTTAATTTTGCGTTTTCTTCTTTGCTTTTATTATAATATTCGACCGCGGTTTTAAACTGTTTCTGAAGTCCTTGAGCTTTTTGAATTACGTTTTTCATATCGAAATTATATTTTTTTACAAGTTCCTGATAGCGCGAAGATAAAGAATTGTATTTTAAAGTTAGAGATTTTATGTTGTTAAATGCGTTTTGAAAATTCGCTTGCAGGGTTTTTGTAAGATTTTCGAGATTTCCGAATGCTCCGGTAGCGTCGATGTTTGGAGTTTCAACCGCTGAAAAATCGGATGTTCCTAAATTTTCTTCTTTAAAATTGAAACCTTCAAATTCCGGCATTGTAAAAGAATCGGCGAATTTAGTGGAATCCTGAACTGCCGGCGTTTGAGAAGAAACCTGAGTTTGTATCGATGAAGATTTTGCGGATTCTTCAATGTCGATATCCGGCAACGGCAGTCTTGCCGCGTTCAAATTCATGGCTCCAGCCAGAATTAAAATTGTCAGTAAATAAATTTTTTTCATAATAAAAACCCTCCGCTAAAAAAATTTTTCTTTTAATGTTTTAAGATTTGAAAACGCAGACGTAAAAATATTTGCGTCGAAAAAATCTCTTTTTTTTGAAATATTGTTGGCGCTGAAATCCGCGTTTTCCATTGAGTAAAGAAGAAGACCTATTACTGCCGCGTTCTCGGGATTTTCAATCACTTCTTTTCTGCCTTTTACGAATTTTGGAATTCCAAGTCTGACCGGCATTTTTAACATCGCTTCTGCAAATCCTGCGATTCCTTTCAGTTTGCTTGTTCCTCCTGTTAATATCATTCCAACCGGAATGACGTTATCCATTTTCGAATTGATGACGTCGTATGCTATTATATCGAATATCTCTTTAGCCCTTGCGCTTATTATATTATTTATGTCGGAAATTTTCACGTTTTTTTTCCGTTTGCTTCCGAGAGCGGCGACCTCGATTTCTTTATCGTCGGAATTTGAACTTAATAAGTTTCCGTATTCTTTTTTTATTCTTTCGGCTTCCTTAAAAGGTATTCTCAAACAAACGGATAAATCGCGGGTTATATTGAATCCTCCTAATATATTTACGCTCGAATGAATTACCGAGCCATTAATATATAAAGATAAATCGATTGTAACCTCTCCGATGTCTGCGAGAATAACTCCCATTTTTTTTTCGTCGGCTGTAAGAGTCGAATAACCTGAAGCGGCAAAATTCGGAACTAATTCCTTGACGTTATAACCGGCAAAATTCACGCTTCTTATTATATTTTGAGCGGCAGTTATGGAACTTGTGGCGATATGAGCGTTTAAAGTGATTTTTTTTCCAATCATACCTATCGGTTTTGAAATAATATCGGTTTGATTATCAACCGAATAACTTTGCGGCGTCAAATGAATTATTTCTCTATCGGGAAAATTCACGCTGGATTTTGCGGCTTCGACCGCGTATTGAACGTCTATTTCCGTAATTTCTTCGTTATATCTTGGACGGTTATAAACGCCGCTTGCGTTCATACTTTTTAAATAAGGACCGGATATTCCTATTATAGCGTCTTTTTCGTTGATACCCGCGTCGTTTTCGGCTCTTGAAACCGCTTCCCGTATGGTTTTAACAGTTTTGTCAAGATGAACAATTACGCCGCGCTGAATTCCTTCTGAAGGCGCAGTCCCAATTCCTGTGATTTCTATTTCAGAGTTCTCTATTTTTCCAATAGCCGCGGTTATATTTTTTGAACCGATATCTATGACCAATAAATATTTTTCTTCCATAACGCAATGTTTTATATAATAAATAAGCTTTGCCTAAATAATTATTTTAGTATGCTCCGGTCCCTTTGCCTCCGCTAACGATTGCAATGCTTGCGCTTGCTCCAACGCGCGTAGCTCCGACTTCAAGAAGGTTTTTTACCTGATTAAAATCTCTAACGCCTCCGGAAGCTTTTACTCCCATATCCGGACCCACTACGTTTCGCATTAATGCAATGTCCGCAAGCGTCGCGCCTCCCGATGAAAAACCGGTCGAGGTTTTAACGTAATGAGCGCCAGCTTCTTTTGACAATTTACACGCTTTGATTTTTTCTTCGTCCGTTAATAAAGCCGTTTCGATTATTACTTTGACTATATGAGAGTTTGCCGAGCTTACAACGTTTTGAATGTCTTTTAAAACCAAATCGTAATCTCCGGCTTTTAAAGCGCCTATATTAATAACCATATCTATTTCGTCCGCTCCGTTAGCCACAGCTTCCGCAGTTTCAGAAGCTTTTGTCGCGGTTGTCGTGGCGCCCAATGGAAATCCGATTACTGTGCAGACTTTTACCTCGCTTCCTTTTAATAAGTCGGCGCATAATTTAACCCAGCCGGGATTTACGCAAACCGAAGCAAAACGGTATTTTCTGGCTTCTTCGCAAAGTTTTATTATTTGATCTTTTGTGACGTCCGGTTTTAATAACGTATGGTCGATAAGATTTGCGACTTCCGCGGGCATATCGACTTTTATTCCAAAGGAAGATCCTATTCTTCCGACTCCTGCGTCGACTAAATTTTGATAGTCAGCGTTTGATAACCTTGCCGCGTCGTTTGATTCGTCGGGAAATACGCCGGGTATAATTCCGCCCATATCCGATATTTTGATTTCTTTGCCGCCCATTCTTTTAAGTTTTGAAATGTATTCCTGAAGCGTCGATGTGGCTGTAGGATTAATGCTGATTAGATATTTTAAAAAATCAAGTCCGATATAAACCGGTTTTTTGCTTACAAAATAATATATTACAACGTCAGTCAATATACAATCGTTTATCATATTGGCAAGTTTGCTTAGGGCGTTTAAGGTTAAATTGGGCATCAATAACGCGGAATATTGATATAATGAATCGTTTTTCAATCCGGTATCTTCGTATATTTCTGAAATTCCGGTGTTGCCGATTACTTTATCTTTTCCTATTACTCGAGACGCGGTTTTTGACAATAAAATTCCCACCTTGAATTTTTTATTCAACTGTTTTAATCCTTCGTAAAGAGACGGCAGATTTTTTTGGTTTGAGTTTATTACCGCAAGAATTGATTTGTCGCCGCAAGACTCGAAATTAAATTGGTTTGAATTCTGATTATGAATTGATTTTTCTGACGAGCTTTGAACTGTTCCTCCTAATTGTTTCATTACTTCTTCGGTAATTTGTTTTATTAACAGTGAATTGTCCACTTACGCACCTCCGTAAATTTTTCGGTTTTATTTTTTTATTTAAATGTATAAATTTTATCTTTATAATATGTTGAATCAACGACTCCGGCTATTACAGCGTTAAAAGGAACCGGTCCAAATAATACTCTGGCGCTGCTGCCATGACGTATTACCAAAGCGGTTTCTCCTATCCCTACGCCTATCGCGTCAATTGCCATAAATTCGGTTTTTGTTTCGCTTCCGTCGCCGTTTAATACTCGAACTATCATAATTTTATGACCGATAAATTTTGCGTCTTTTACGGTCGCTACAACGTTTCCTTTTATTTTGCAAATTAACATTTTTGTATTCTACTATTTTTTTTTTTGAATTGCAAGATAATTTTTTCCGAATTTGTTTAAATTATTTTTCTTGGGTTTTGGGTTTTGTTTCAGAAACCATCCCCGCCGATATTATGAATTTCATCGCGTCTTCTATATTAATGTCAACTATCTTTATCTCGGATTCAGGGAATACCATCAAATATCCAGAAGTCGGATTCGGGGTGGTGGGGACAAAAACGTTAAACATTTTTTGCCCTGTTTCGATCGATAATTTTTCGTTTTGAGTTGTTAAAAATCCCATCGAATATATCCCTTTTCTCGGAAATTCCACATAAACGACTTTGCTGAACATCCCTTTGTTTTTTCCTTGTATATTGGATATGATTTGCTCTATTATTTGTTTTAATATTGAATAAAGTTTATTAATCAAAGGAAGATGTTCGACAAAATCTTCAAGAAGTTCAAACATTTTTTTTCCTAAAAAATTTGAAAAGAAATATCCTATGATAATTATTGCTCCAAATGTTACTCCGAATGATATTACTATATCAAAATGCTTTAGAATATTTAAATCTTTGAGATAATCCGGCACAAACGCGTAAATTATATTTTGAGGAAGACTTTGATATATGAACACTATTAAATATTTGATTACGGCGTATGTTACCGCAATCGGAAGAACAAGAATTAATCCCGCGATAAAATATCTTTTTGTTGCGTTTAAAATTTTTTTTAAAATGAAATTATTCATATTTTTTCCCTGTTAAAATTCAGCTTTTAAATTTTAAAGTTATTACGTCGTTTTTTTTTAGAACCGAGTTGGGTTTTATATTTTGATAAAATAAATAACCCGAACCTTCTATTAACAATTTTATATTATACGCGTTTGATATATTGGATAATAATTTCAAACATTCAAGCTTTGATTTGTTTGTCAAATCCGGCATTAGCGTTTTTCCTGATTTGATATTTAAAATTTGAACGTTTGACTGCCCGGGATTTAGACGATCCTTTTTTTGAGATTCTATAAAATTCTTTTTGCTTTGATTGATTTTAGGTCTTTCCGTATTTGCAATTACTATATTGTTTTCCGGATATTTTTCATAATATTCGAGGAGACGGACTGTGATTTTATTGAATAACGGAGCCGCTGTCGCGCCTCCGGAAGATTCTTTTGTCGGCTGATTTATTACTACAAGAATTGAAAACTGCGGATTATCAGCGGGAAAAAATCCGTAAAAAGACGATATCGATTGTTCGCGGCTGTATCCTCCTTTTTTATCTACGGCTTGAGCAGTTCCAGTTTTACCGGCAATTTTGAATCCCTTCACTCCGGCTTTTTGCCCGGTTCCGTTTTCTACCACTGAAACCATAATATCAGTAATTTTTTTCGCGATTCCTTTTGATAATACTCGTCTTATGATTTGCGGTTTTGGAATGGATTCTACTACGTTATTGTTGTCGTCGCGGAATTCTTTTACAAGTATAGGTCTCAATAATAATCCGCCGTTGGCTATTGTCGTTAATGAATTAATCAATTGAAGCGGAGTTACCGTTACTTCTTGACCGATAGAAATCGAGTATTTTGATAATCCCGACCATTGCGCCGGTTTCCTTAAAAAACCGGAGCGCTCTCCGGGTATCTCGCATCCGGTTGTTATACCAAACCCGAAATCGATAAGGTTTTTATAAATTTGATTTTTTGATAAAGGAGATACCGATTGAAGTATTCCTATATTGCATGAATTTTCCATTACGTTTATAAATTTCTGATCGCCGTGTGTTTTATGGTCAAAACAATGATACGTATGGTTGTATATCGTATATCTTCCCGAACAATGATAATTTTTTATATTGTCTATTAAATTTTCTTTTGCAAGAAGCGAAGCCGTAACTACTTTCATTGTGGAACCGGGTTCATACCAGTCGCTGATACAGTAATTTCTCATTACTTCAGTATTGGTTACTTTGTTGAATTCGTTCGCGTCAAAATCTGGCCGGTTAGCCATTGCTAATATTTCTCCGGTTCCGGGTCTCATTACTATTGCTGAAATAGTTTTTGGAGAATATTCGGCGTAAATTTTCTCTATTTCATTTTCGACTATTTGCTGAATATAGTTGTCGATTGTCAACACTACGTTGCTTCCTGAAAATGAGGACATTACTTTTTTATCGTAAAATAAAATCCCTATCGGCTCCTTGAATATTTTGTTTTTTGCGTTTCTCCCGCTTAATAAATCGTCGTATTGATTCTCTATCCCGTAAAGACCGCGGTTGTCTTTTGAAACAAATCCAAGCGTATGGCATAGTAAGTTCTTATAAGGATACTTGCGTTTATATTTTGTTTCCAATGAAAATGCGTTAGCATATTTCTTTAACCTTTTGCGAATTTCTTTTAAAATGTTTTTGTCCTGAACGTCTTCAAGAATCGTGATCCAATTTCTCGGCGTTTCAGTTATTTTTGCATTCAATTCTTTAACGCTTATATTTAAAATATTTGCAAGCACGACTATCGCGTCGTTGTCTTTTATAATATCTCTTTTTTCCATAACAAGGTTTTGCGCGTTTATTGAAAATGCCAATTTTTCAAGATTGGCGTCGTAAATTATTCCGCGCGGAATATTTAAAAAACTTAGAGTTTTTGGTTTTAATAATTCAATCGGAAGTTTTGAAGAATTCTTTTTTAACGGCTCTGAATCCGACGCAGTCAGACGCATCATTAGAGAATCTTCCGGCGCCGAATCTATATGCTTGAAAAGCATCCAGTCGGTCAATCTGTAAGCGATAATTATTATAAACAATCCTAAAATTGTTATTACAAACAAAAATCTTTTTCTTACTGTTTGTTCAAAATTCATTATACCCGTTTTCCCTTGTTTATCTTTATTCCAAAAAAATATATTTGGGCTTTTGTTATTCGACAAAATAACCTTTACAATTTAATCAATCTTTTATATTTTGTCAATCGAAATTTTATATAATAAAATTTGTTTTATGAAAAATATTATTATATTGAATTTTTTCATAAAAATTATATAATCTAAAAAAATAATTTTTCATAATAATATTTATGGATAAATGAATTAATGAATACAACAAATAACGAAGTAGAATATATTAAATATAACGACGATATTATTGCGATAATTATTCCGGCTTCGTTTGAAAAACCCGGTCTTCATTTTTTTTCTCCAAATTCGTTTTCCCAACAGCTTGCTTATATGCGTCATCCTGAAAATTACAAAATATGTCCGCATATTCACAATCTGCAATTTCGAGAAATTAATTTTACCCTTGAAACTCTTTTCATAAGAAAAGGAAAAGTAAAAATTGATTTTTTCAACGAAAACAAAGAATTTATCACTGATAGAGTTTTATCGTCCGGCGACGTAATTTTGCTTGCATCGGGCGGACATGGTTTCACTTTTATTGAACCAACCGACATAATTGAAGTTAAACAAGGACCTTATGTCGAAGGTTGCGATAAGATTAAATTTTAAATTTTTTTAATTAATATTATGATACCTGTAAACGAACCCTTATTTCTTGGAAATGAAAAAAAATATTTATGCGAATGCATTGATTCCGGCTGGATTTCTTCCGACGGACCTTATGTAAAAAAATTCGAGTCTGAATTTGCGAAATTTATTGGAATGAATTACGGAGTATCCGCCTCTAATGGAACCGCTTCGCTTGAAATGGCGTTATACGCTTTAGGAGTAAAAGAAAACGACGAAATTATTATGCCGAGTTTCACTATTATTTCCTGCGCAATAGCCGCTATTCGTCTTGGAGTCAAACCGGTATTAACCGATATTGAACCTGAAAATTGGAATATGGACGTTTCTCAAATTGAAAAAAAAATCACTTCAAAAACAAAGGTTATTATGCCGGTTCATATTTACGGTCATCCGGTTGATATGGACCCTATTATAAAAATTGCGGAAAAATATAATTTGAGAATTCTTGAAGACGCGGCCGAGGTTCACGGAGCCGAGTATAAAAATAAAAAATGCGGTTCGTTAGGCGATGTTTCTTCTTTTTCATTTTATGCGAATAAAATTATAAGCTGCGGCGAAGGCGGAATGGTTTTATGTAAAAATGAAAAAGCCGCGGAATTGGCCCGCTCATATAGAAATTTATGCTTCAAACCCGAAAAAAGATTCTGGCACACCGAACTTGGATATAATTTTAGAATGAGTAATCTTCAGGCTGCGGTAGGATTGGCTCAATTCGAAAAAATCGATGAATATATAAAAATTAAACGCGAGTTGGGCGAATATTACATATCAAAATTAAAAGATATTCAGGAATTGAAACTACAGACTGAAAAGGAATGGGCGAAAACCGTTTACTGGATGTATGCGGTTGAACTTGATTCAAAACTTGGAATTCCCGCGGATATTGTAATGAAAAAACTTAAAACTGCCGGCGTAGATACCCGGCCTTTTTTTATCGGACTACATTGTCAGCCGGTTCTGCGCGAATTCGGTTTGTTTGAAAATGAATCTTATCCCGTTACGGAAAACGCTTCAAAATACGGGTTTTATCTGCCTTCCGGACTTGCCCTTAAAAAAGAACAGATTGATTACGTCTGCGATTCGCTGAAAAAAATTATTTATCAACTTAAACGAGGAGAAATCTGATGCCAAAAAAAAATCATTCCTGTTTCAAAACCGATTATTCGAAATTTTACGATTTGTTTTATCAGGGAAAAGATTATGCCAAAGAAGTAAAATATATAGATTCGATACTTAAAAAATATAAGAGCAAAATAATTCGCGACGTCGCTTGCGGCACCGGCAATCATTTGATAGAACTTATTAAACTCGGATACAAAGTCGACGGCAGCGATATATCATCTGATATGATTGAAATTTTAAAACATAAAACAAGAGATTTGAATCTAAAATGCAAAACCGAAGTATGCAGTATGACGGACATAAAATCTTCTGTAAAATACGACGCCGCTTTATGTATGTTTGCCGCTATCAATTATCTTTCAGGATGGCGCGAAATTGATAAATTTTTTAAAACTCTTAATAAAATTTTAAAACCGGGAGCTTTATTAATATTTGATTTTTGGAACGGGTTGCTTGTTCCTGAAAATCATAATAAACGCGGAAAAAAAACCGTGGTTTCAGACAATATGAAAATTACAAGGGAAACTTATACCGTTGTCGATAAATTAAACCAGAATTGCGCGGTTCATTATAATGTATCTGTTATGTCGGGAAAAAAAATCGTAAATAAATTTAACGAAACTCACAACCTTCATTATTTTTCTCCGGAAGAAATTGAAATCCTTCTTGTTAATAATAATTTTAATATCCTGTCAATACAGCCGTTCGGCAAAAATAAAAAAATCTCATCGAATGACTGGGAGCTTGTTATAACTGCTCAAAAAAAATAATCTACGTCTAATTTTAAAATTGAAAAAATGAAATCATTATTACGAATTATTTCTGAACATAAATATTTTTGTTTATTATTTTTATTCGGGATTTTATTGTTTTTTGGAGATTTTATTTTTTTCGGCAAATCTATGTTTTTCGGAGACGTCTACTGGTATTTTATTCCGGTTAGAAGCCGTATTTCCGAACAATTAAGAAATTTCAGTTTTCCTTTCTGGACTAATTCATACGACGGCGGCACTGATTTGCTCGGCTCTTCCACGTTTGGATTATTAAGCTTGGTTCAATTGCCTTATTATTTTTTAAAAGATCAAATCGCGGCATATAATCTTATAATTATTCAATCTTTTGTTTTTCTTGCGGCTTCGTCTTATATTTTTTTCTTATATAAACTTAGAAATAAAGTTTCGGCGGCGTTTGCTTCGAGTTTATACGTTTTTTTCGGTTCTTCAATCGTTAATTATTTGTATTCTGATTTGATGCTCGGTTTTGCGGTTTTACCGCTTTGTTTTTATTTGTCGGAACGGTTTGTCAACGAGGGGAAAAAACTATTTCTGCTGTTCATTTCTATATTAACCGCATTTCAAATTTATAACGGACATCCGCAGACCTCTATGATTACAATTGTAGGGATTTATTCATATTTGTTTGTTCAGATGCTGAATAATAGATTTGATTTAAAAAAAATATTATTTAATTTAATCTGGCTTGCGTTTGCATTTTTTTTAGGATTCGGATTAGCCGCGCCTCAATTATATCCGCTTTACGTTAATAGTAAATTATCAACGCGGATTGCTTTTGATCTGTCCGGTTCAATTTCTCTTTACCCGTATTCTTTAGTTTGCGCGGGTTTTTATAATTTGCTTGGCGCTGACTCCGAAAATTCTTTTATCGGCCCTCCGATGGGTCATAACCTTGATTTATATCTTGGGTTTCTCACTTTGTTTTTTTTTGTTTACGGTTTGAAAAATCTAAAAAAAAATAAGGAAATAAAAGTATATATAATTTTATTTGTTTTTTCTTTGTTCGTGGCGCTTGGCAGATTTTCTCCGTTATATTTTATAATTAAAACAATTCCCGTTTTTCGTCAGTTTAGAGGAATCGAACGATTTGTGATTTTGATAAATCTATTTGAATTGTTGATTGCCGGATGGGGATTTCATTTCTTTATCAAAAATTTTTCGGAAAATAAATTGAATTTTAAAATTAAATATTCAATAATAATAATTGCAATATTTGTATTGACTATATTATCAGGCGTTGTTATAAAATCTTATAAAACCGAAGCGCTGAATTTATCCGATGAATATATTAAGATTTTTTCCGAAGGCAGAGCCCCCGAGTTTTTAAGAAACCTTGAAAAAGGAGTTCGGAAATATCCTTATCAATACTACCATTCAAAACTTAATCGATATTTTGACACAGTTTCCAATCATTTAATTATTATTTCTGTAATCCCTATAATTTTTTTTACCGGTCTGATTTTTTTTATAAAGTTCAGATTAAATGTTTCATATCTTTATATTTTTATTTTCTTACTTTATTTGTTTGATTGGTTTGAATATTCTTCTAATTTCAAATTGTTTATAGAAAAAAGTTTTTTTACCGACCCCCCGGCTACGCTGTCCCCTTTGCTGACTGAAATAAATAAAACGCCTAAAAAAAATCTTAAATACAGGTATTATAATATTAACGTGGGCAATATGGAACTTCCATTTAAATACTATTCCGGTTTTAAAAAAAGCTACGAACCATTCTATCATCTGAAAAAATTCTTGACAAAAAATACGCCTGTATATTACGGATTAGGAATTTTTAACGGCGAAAATACTATGGAAACATTGAGATTTTATAAAGTCAGAGCTCCGATAAAATACGGATTTTACAAATTGCTGTCTTACGCTTCCACAAAATATATTTATACCGCGGGAACATTGCCCGAAGAATATTTTATAAAACTTGACAGCGGCGATACTGAAGTAAATTTTTACGAATATAAGTTTCCGCTTCCGAGATTTTATTGCGTATCTGATTTTGATTGCATAAAAAATGATTATCCGAGTGGAGAAAACGATGATAAAATTTTAGCCGTTCTCAATTCGCGTGAATTTGAACACACCAAAAAAATTATTATTGAGGAAGAACCTGAAACTAAAATTGACCGCTTTCAGAATATTGAAAAACTTATGCTCGGCGGCGAATGCATTCATTATTCAAGCCAAAAAAAAATATTTAAAATCAATGCGTCTTCAAAATGTTTTTTTGTTCTGACCGATTCTTATGATTTGGATTGGGAATGCGAAATCGACGGCGAAAAAACTAAAATTTACAGAACTAATTATCTTTATCAATCAGTAATAATCCAGCCCGGCGAACATACTATAGTATTCAGTCAAAAATTAGATTATTTTAAAACGGGGCTGATTATATTTTTTATTTCAGCCGGAATAGCCGTATTATTTTTTTGTTTTCAAAAAATATATTTGAGCAAAAAAAATGCAATTCTGAAGTAATGCCCTAAAATTCCGATTGACCGAGTTTTTTTTTAATCTGGTCTTCAACGTATTTATCCGCGTTTTCTTTCAGAATTTTTTTTGATTTTGTCAATTCTTCTTTTAATTGAATTTCAAGTAATTTCCTTTCGGCTTCGAGTTGAGCCGAATAGTCTTCTTTAATTTTCAGTCGTTCGATTTTAATCTCTTTCAGGATTCCGTTCATCATTTCTTCTTTTAGTTCGATTCTGATTTCTTCTTTTAATTTTTCCCTGAATGTTTTATCGTATCCGTCAATTGTTTCCTTGATTTTTTTTGAAACGTCAATCGCGCTTTCAAGTTTGATTATACCCGTATTTAATTTTAGTTTTCGTTCGTATTCGGATTCGAGCCGGTTGAACGCTTCGCTTATGAAATCCTGCTTTTTCTCGTTAAATTCATTTTCGTATTTTGATTTAATAACCGGTTCGATTTCTTCTATTAATTCTTCTTTACTTTTTAAATATATAGATTTGTATTTTTCTTCTATTTCATTTTTGTAATTGTTTAAATCCTCGTAAAATTTTTGCTCTGTTTCTTTTTTTATTTGGTTGATTTTTATTTCGTATTCTATTTCAAATTGTTTTAATAAAGCCGTTTTAATTTCTTCGGAAATATTTTTTTTGTAATTTTCAAATTTGACGTTGAATTCATTTTCAATTATCTTTTTTTTTTCATCTATTTGCAATTCAATAAAAGCTCCGGTGTTATCATGGATTTTTTCTATTTGCCGAGAAAATTTTTTTCTTAAGATTTCAATTATTTTTTTTTGTTTATGCGAAACAAGTTCGATTCTATAATTTAAGTAAGTTTCAAGATCGTCGAGAAATTTATAAAATATATCGGAAATATCGGGTTCATTATCGGAAATGACGCTTATGTTGTTATTTCCTTCAATATTTAAATTAACTCCTGAAACATTTTGTTTGGAAGTTTGCGCAGTTGATAATGCGTTTATACTTTGTTTGAATATTATGCTTAATTTGAACCAATTATCCGAATTTTCTTCTTTAACTAATTCTTCGTCTGTAAATTCGGGATTATTCAATATTTCTTGTTTTGTAAAAGGACCTATGATTTTACCGTTGAAAAAAACATGATATTTCATTCTTAAATCGAAAACATTATTTTTTGTTTTCTTTTAATGCGACATTAATAAAAATTTCGCCGGCGTCTAATATTAATGGAACAACAAGCGTGAGCATCTCTCCTTTTGATATATGCATATCTTTTCCTAAAAATAGAGTTGGAGGAGTAATGTCAACGTGATATCCGGCCGCTGAAAGCAGAGATATCGTATTGCCTGTTATGATATTCGATAATTCGGCTATTGTGCTTTGAGCCAAATCGTTAAAATTCGGCAATTCTTCCCCGTTCATTATCGAGGCTATTTTTAAAGCGGTCGGCATTGACATATCGTAAATAACTCTACCGCTTACGTCGCCGGTAACCCCTATGATTGGCGCGACTCCTAAAGTATCGATATTAGATTTCTTTACGGATAATTGCCCTTTGGTTACGGAAAGTCCGCACATATCTCTTAATACGCTTGCCGCTGATTCCACAAAAGGATTTACAAATTCTACTTTCATTAATTATCCCCGTAACATATTTTTTTTATAAATAAAAATTACAAATAATATTAAAATATAAGACTTAATATGTCAATCGTTTTTTTTATAACTAATTTTTTAATTTTTTCCTTACTTTTTTTTGAAAAGTTAATAAAATTAAACTGTTAAAAATTCGTGTTTATTCATTATTATGAAAAAAAAAATATACTTAATTTACATTTTTTTTCTTTTATCTTTTGGTTTTACGATGTCCGGCAAAATTGGCGTAATTGACGCTTATATGAGTTATTATACGGCAAAAAATCTTGTCGAACATCAAAAATTTGATATTAAAACCGGAAATATGGAAGCTCACTCAGTTTTATTTCAAATATCAAAAGGAGTCGATGGTAAGTATTACTCGGTTTTCCAACCCGGTTGTTTGCCTTTTATAATTATCTTAATATATTTAAGTAAAATATTTTCATTTGTTCTGCCGATTACTCATTTAAGATTTGAGGAGTTGTTCGTATCATTATACAGTCCAATTATTTGCTCATTAATAATATTATTTTTTTTTAAATTTTGTATAAATTTAGGATATAAAATCAAAACTTGTTTAATAGCATCTATGTTATTGGCTTTTGCATCTCCAATCTGGGTATATTCAAAAGTGAATTTTAACGAACCTTTACAGATATTGTCAATGCTTTCTTCGTTATATTTAATACATCGCTTTAAAACCTCAAATTCAAAAAAAGAAAATATGATTTTATTTTTTGCCGGATTTTCAATGGCTTATGCTCCGTTAACAAGAATTATCGGCATTCTATCTGTTCCCGGAATAATCATATATTATTTTTTAACGCTGCATTTTAAATACAAATCCGATTATAAAAAATTAATAATAAAATCTATTTATTTTTTTATCCCTGCAATTTTTCTAATGGTTGCATTATTATATTATAATTATTTCCGGTTCGGAAATATATTTGACACAGGCGACCATTATTACGCTAAAGAATCATATAATTATTTAAGCGGGTTATATTATAATTTTTTAAGCCCTCAAAAGGGATTATTTCTGTTTTGTCCTTTACTGATTTTGGCAATATTAAAATTTAAATCGTTTTTTTTAAAGCATAAAATTGAAACGATTGGGTTTCTAATGGTTTTTGCGCCGTTTTTTATTTACATTCCTTCAATTGCGGGATTTTCGGGTTCTTGGGCGTATGGACCGCGGCATTTTTTGTTTTCTATTCCTTTATTATTTTTTTTTATTGCGGAATATATCGAAACTTTATTTGATAAAATAATATACAAATATTTGTTATGCATACTTGCGATTTTCAGCATTGCCCTAACTTTTATGTCAATGTCGATTGATCCGCTTTCCGCTTACAGATTTTATTATATGGAAAGAGATAATTATAAAAATTCTTTCGCTTCTGAAAAACAGCATAAAGAATCGGTTCATTATTTAACATACTATAATGTTTTACCGGATGGAATATGGCGCACAACCCCAACATTTTTCATATCCAATTTTACTGATATTTTTTTTAATAAAAGTTTAAAAATTCGCGGATTAAGCTTAAAAAAATATCATTATTTAAATTTCTGGTTTCTTAAAATTATAAAAAACACATCTTTTAAAATTACAATTTTATTAACCGGATTTTTGGTTTTATATATTTTATTATTATATTCTGTTTTCTTAAAAATCAAAAAAATCGAATAATGAAAAAGAACATTGCAATCGTAAATTATCATCTTGAATATAAATATACGGGGGAATATTCTCACTTAATAAAATTAAAAGAAATTCTTTCTGAAAAATATGAAACCGAACTTTTAATTCCGGATGGTATCCAAAAAAAACTTGAACAAAAAAATTCTACCGAGAAATTCGGTTTTAAAGCCAAAAATATTTTAGGAATTAGAAAGCTGCTTAAACAAATCGATGGCAAGTATTCAATAATTCATTTGATACTTCCTACGCCTATATTTAATATATTATTAATTGGATTAACTTTCAAATCGAAATTAATTGTCCAATTCGAATCAAATTTATGGGATATTTCTTTTAAGATTTTACTGCATGGATTAAAATATGATTTCGTTTTTTTTTTAACGCGTGTGTTTTTAAGCAATAAGTATATCGCCGGATTTTTCGGCGCAAACGCCGATTATTATCTTGTTTCAACTGAATACCAGAAAAATGAATTATTAAATTTAAATTATCCTGAGAATAAAATAAAAATTTTACCCTCGCTATTTATTGAACCAGAAAAAACAAATAAAAGCGGCGAAGAGTTAAAAAAATTATCGGACATTAAAAACAACGGAGTTTATCTGACTTATATAGGTCATTTTTTTGCCGTGAAAGGAATCTTTTTTTTAATTAATTCGTTGGCTGATTTATTAAAAAAAAGAAATATGAAATTAATTTTGGCGTATAGCGGATTAGGAGATATTTATAAAATTATTAAATTAATACAACGATTAGATTTAACCCGGCATATAATAATAATTGAAAAAATAAATGTTATTGAGTTGATGAATTTATCGGATATTTTGATTTTCCCTTATTTGACAAGCATGGGGACAACATTATATCCTGCGGTAGTTATGGAAGTTTTTTCGACTAAAAAGAAAGTTCTACTTCCGGATTTGCAGATTTACAAACATTTTCCGGAATACAATAAAAATGTTTATTTGTATAGGAATTTCGACGCCAAAGATTTTATTATTAAAGTAATTTATTTATTAGAAAACAAAATATCAAATGAAGATATTTCTAATAATATATTCGATTTAAAAATAAATATAGAGGGTTACTTAAATCTTTATAATGAATTTAATTGAAAAAAAGAAGAAGTATTATTCCAGCAATGAGACTGTAAACGAATATATTAATCTGCGTTATGATAATTACGGCGGCAAATATGTTCTTGATAAAGAAAACGACGCATTAAAATCCCTTATTGACGAATCAGCTATTTATTTTGATATGCCTGCGGGATACGGAAGAATAAATCCGATTTTAAAAGCCGGATTTATATCTTGCGATTACTCGTTCAATTTTTTAAAAATTAACAATAATTCAATTAAAATCAACTGCGATATTTTTCATTTGCCGTTTAAAGACAACTCCGTTAAAAACATTATAAGTTTAAGATTTTTTTTTCACTTTAACGATAGTAATATAACGCTGATATTATCTGAATTCAAAAGAGTTTTGCAATCAGGCGGAAATCTCATTTTTAATTTTTATTTGTGGACGCCAATGGTTTTAGGAAATTATTTTCCGGCAAAATTCGGGGGTAAATCATTTGGTCATTCAGAAAAAAAAATAAAAATTATATTAAAAAATATTGGTTTCGGGATTGAAGCAACTGCAAAGAAATTTTTGTTGCCCCCGTTTATTTATACTTTTTTGCCGAAATTTTTAATTAAAATTATTTCTATTATTGAACAATATAAATTCGGCGATTATTTTAAATTAGATTATTATTACAGAATAAAAAAATAATGATTAAAAAAAAAATAGAAGCTTTTTATTTAATAATATTTATTTTTATATTGAGCGTTTATTGTGTTTTTGCCATTAAACCGGTAATAAATATCGACACTTATAATATCATATATCCAAGATTATTATTGATTCAAAAGTATATTACGAATTTCCAAATTCCTTATTGGATTCGATTTGGAAATTGCGGATTTGATTTCTTTTCAAGCGGAATCTATCCGGTTTTTGATCCTTTTCAGATTCTTATGTTTTTTTTTGACGGAAGCCGCTTAATAACTTTATACTCGAAAATTATCGTTTTTTTTATAGGAATAACGCTTTACTTGTGGTTAAGATATTTCCGGTGTAAGCCGGTTTCTGCAATATACGGCGTTTTCGCTTTTTTCTCAGTTCGATATTTTGATTGGCGTATTTATTTAACTTCTACTTCGTATATAATTTTTATGTTGATTTCACATATTTTTTTATACGAATGGTTAAATAAAAAAAAATATGTTTATTATTTTATCAGCGTAATTTCCGGTTCTTTGACGCTTTATGCGGCTGACGTCCAAGGTTTTATTTTTTATTTTGTTTGGATTTCTGGAATGTTTTTTGTTTTTGCCTTAAAAAATAAAATAAAAATCAATTATCAATTTTTCCTGACTTTTTGTTGTTATTCTTTTAATATTATTCTTTTATGTTCATTTCAATTCATCCCATTTCTGAATAATATGTCAACGTCAATTAGAGGGAATAATGATATATTTTATTTTTCAATAAAAAATCACTAGTGTCCAATTAAAAATATAAAAAACTTGCTAACGGTTTTACCT
>DAINAU010000054.1:0-24850 GCA_036733285.1 bacterium | reverse complement strand
CTTTTTTTCAATATGGTATCAGATTCGTTCCCCTGACTTCGGGTTGTCTGAATCTTATTACAAAAGGTGAAGCAGAAAATAGAAAAAACAATCATATTACTGTTTTGGTTTTTTTAAAGGATAAGAAGTATAAAGGACGAAAAGAAAATTTATATTATTGCATTTTCAGTTTGCTTTCGCTTTTCGTTAATTTAATTTTAGCAGTTATACATTTTAAATACATCCTTACTTTATTTAAAATTTTAATTATATTTAACACTATTTATTTGACATATAGAATATATTTTACGATAAAAATTCAGAGAAGGATAAATAATTATTTTAAATCAAGATAAAAAGTCGGCAGGTATTACAGGTTTTGCAATATTGACAATAATTCTCTGTCGATAAACTGAAAATAAGCTTGAGTTTTTATCAGATGATTTATTTGTAGCATTGATAAATAAGGAGATAAGCAAATATTGAAAATACTCAAAAAAAATGTTCCAGAAAGTATAAAAAAAACTGATATACAGAATAATTTTGATCATTCAAAATTATGCATTCGGGATTTTATATTTTGAATGATAATTTTATTTTACAGAGCAAGGAGATCGCAACTATGAATAAATTCGCGATAGCTGAATTTACGGAAAATTCAAGGTTTGGCAGAATAGATTTTGTAAATGGCAATTGGATTATCCGCGATATGCCTGACAAAATAAAGATGGATTTTGTGAAAATGACGGAACATAAAGATAGCAATCTGCCGATTGAGGATTTCTATTATTGCCTGAAATTCAACTGGTTCGCAAAATTTTATAATTTGGCGCTGCCGCCTGAATTACGCAATAAATTTATAAATCAATTGAATGCGCAACTTTCTAAAGCAAAAGAAATCGAAGAACTCAATAATCTCAGCGGCAATGAATTTAATTACGGCGAAAAGTTGTATATTCCTTTACGAAATTATCAGAAACTCGGAGTTCGTTCGGTTTTAGTGAATAAACGGATGATAATAGGCGATGATGTAGGACTTGGAAAGACGATTGTGAGTATTGTCGCGCTGCTTGAATCAAAGGCATATCCCGCTCTGTTCGTATCGCTGACGCATCTGCCGTTTCAGATTATCCGTGAATTTTTCAAATTTACAGATGCTGTCGGCATTGATGTGAATAATAATTATCACGATGCGGATTTGAAAAAAATAGTTGATTTTAAACCATCGGAAAATACAGTCAAAATCCATTATATAAAAGGCACGAAACCATATCCGCTGCCCAAAGCCGATGTTTATGTTACAAAATATACCTGTATTTCAAACTGGGTGGAAACATTGAAAACAAAATCAATAAAATATCTGGTACTTGATGAATGCCAGGAATTGCGGCATAACACATCAAAAAAATATAATGGAACTTTAGGTTTAGTCAATGAATGCGAATTTGTTGTCGGCCTTTCAGCAACGCCTATGTATAATTATCCAATTGAAATTTTTTCATTGTATAAATTGATAAAACCTGTTCTGTTTCCTGATTTTTATACATTTTCTAAAAATTGGCTCACATATAATTTCAGAATAAATAAGGATGTCCTTAACAGTCCCGATGAATTCGGCAATCACTTGCGCGATAGAGGCGCGCTTATTCGCAGAACGCGGGACGATGTTAATCTTGAACTGCCTGAAATACAGCAGATTATTGAATATATCGAAACTGATTCTGAACTGATAAATCAGGAAAGGAATAATCTTATCGAACTTGCAAAAAAAACATTATACTCGCTGAATAGTGAAGAACGGGCAATCTCGTTCAGGCAGTTTGATATAAAACTAAGACGCACTACAGGTCTTGCGAAAGCCGAGGCAGTAGCTTCGCGTGTGAAAATTATGGTTGAATCTGGCGAATCAGTATTGCTCGTCGGCTGGCACAGGGAAGTTTATGAAAAATGGAATGAAATCCTCAAAGAATATAAACCGGTTATGATTACAGGCTCTGAAACAACTGAAATGAAGAAAAAAAATATTGAAACATTCATCAGCGGCAAATCAAAAATTATGATTATTTCCCTGCGTTCAGCTCTTGGAATTGACGGACTTCAAAGCGTTTCGTCAATTATTGTTTTCGGCGAACTTGACTGGACACCGCAGATACATTATCAGACAATAGGCAGATTGCGGAGGTTCGGTCAAAAGAAAAATATGGTGATTGCATATTTTCTGCTCGCTAATGACGGGTTTGATCCTGTTATCGAACCGTATCTCCAGATAAAAAATGAACAGAGTTTCAAAATGATGAATCCTGAAATTGAATATTCTCCTGATTTCAAATCAGATGCCGCTGTTGCGCGGATGAAAGAAATTGCAGCAAAATATCTTGAAAAACAATCAGTGAGTCTTGAGGATGCTGAAAATGAATTTAATATTCCGATACCTGCATATTTTAATGAATGCTATGAAAAAATAAAAAATGTTATTGCTGATAATCCGGGATTTAAAGGCGCGGTAACTTGTATTGATAATTTGAAAAATGATTTATTGTTTGAAATTATCAGATACGACGAAAAACAGGAAGTGTTTATGTTTTTATACAAAAAAATTCTTATTGTTATAAAAACAAAAAAACAGGCGCAGAAAAGTTTTATCAAAGAAATTGAAGTTGCCGCTAATTCTGAAAAAGTGTGCGGCGTGATAATTATTACTGTTAATAATTACCTAATTCCTGAACGCATCAAAGGCAGAAAAAGCGAGCATATAAATTTAGTCATAGATGAAAATGAAATAGTAAATAAAGATAAGGGAGGCAATCCTATAATGAAAATAACTGAAAGCATTAAGATGAATAATTTCGATTTTTATTCAGGTAAAAAATCTATTGCTGACTTTAATTCAAGCATAATAAACGGTCTTGGTGTTTGTCTGAAGTATGAAAATATTTTTCTGCGCGAAATTTTAAAGCAGGTATGCGATATTCCAGCATTGAAGAAAATTATAGAAACTATAGACATAGAAAAAATTAAAATTTCCAATGACCGCAAGTATTTATCGGCTATTAGTAATGAAAAATTTATAGTATTAACCACGATAAGTTCAGGTAAAAAAAATATACCAGAAAAAGATAAAAGAAAATCAGAAAATGAACTTTTTGAATATTCAGATTTATCATTGTCTATCGGTAAATTTACGATTTTCTTTTTTATTGATAACAGTATGTCAAGCAGTGTTGATTATGAAAATAAAATCAGCAATACAATGCGTGAATTGATAAAGAAAAATAACAAATTAAAATGTTTTACGCGATTTTTGAATTGGCCTGACATTTTAAAAGTAATTAACAGCTTATTAACAGATGTTGATAAAAAAGATGAACAATTCAATTTGCTTAAGGATTATTACAGGTTTATAAAAGCCCAGTTATGGTTTTTATTTCCTGATAAACTTTTGAGAAATATCGAATTCATCAATAAATCCGATCTTGATTCAAATTCGGATTTTGAAAAAAGACTTGAATATGCTGATCTGAAAAACAGATTATACAATATTCAGAAAAAAATGAAATCAGGTAATATTCAGGAATATTTTAATCCTGAAATTTTTATGAAGGAAACATTCATCACATCTGATTCAGGTTTGTTTGATTCAATTCATTTAGATACTTTTGAATATCAGTTCAAAAATTATTTGATGATTTCCTTTAAAATTGGGGAATATTACGAACAGGCAAAAAAGTTTTTTTCATTAAATGATTCATTTGATTTGAAAGAACATAAATTCGATAATTGCAATTTGCTAATCAAGCCTGCGTTTGGCGTTTATAAAAAAAATGAGGAGTATACAACTTCCAAGTTTCCTGATAATCTTTCATATAATGATTTAAAATATTTTTTCCAAAGAATATCAGAATCCTGTAAAAGATTGGAATGGCGCAACGGTGATATTAGCGGAGAAGTCCATTCGATAATTAAAGAAATGATGAGCTCAAATATTTATTGGGAAACTGATGTTAACTGGCAAAATATTACTAAAAATAATTGCGATAATATCGGTATAACGGTTCAGTTCAATGTTGAGATTCTTATGCCTTATAAAGAAGCTGTTAAACTCGATAATTGCCTGACGAATCCTTTATTGACCAGGGAATTACAAAAGATATTAACAAAAAAAGTTTTCGGGTCTCTAAATTTAAAGAGGTGAAGAATATTGTAACACGATTTCACGAATAAAAACGGTAAAATAAATGAACTAAAATTTTTGTTTTTTTTTTAATTTTAAAACGAGGTGCTTTATGATAAGAATGTACAATAGTAAATTAGAAGGTTATCCGGTAACAAATTTGTTAACTCTTCTGCTGGGGATGGATGAAAAATCATTTAGATATACTAATGATGGAATCTATGAAAATATTGAAAAATTCAATCGTGTGTTTGAATCCTTTAATATTGACGCCAAGGTAAGCAGATTTATTATTGGTAGATCTGTTATCATGTATGAAGTGACTCCTGGGCCCGGAGTTCCTGTAGATAAAATTATATCACTTGAGAACGATATTAAACTTCACTTTAATTTAAAATCAATTCGTATTACACATTCAATAACAGGTAATGCGGCTTTAGGTATTGAAATACCATTGCAAAAACGTTCACCTGTTTCTTTGCCCGAAGTGATTGATTCAGATGAATTCAACAATGAACCGACCGAGTTAAAAATACCGATTGGCAAAGATATTCTTGGAAGAACTATAGTTGCAACTCTTGATGAAATGCCGCATATTCTTATTGCCGGAGCTACGGGTTCAGGTAAAACAATGTTTTTGAATTCGATTATAATGAGTCTGATAATGAAACATACGCCTTATGAATTGAAATTTATTTTGATTGACCCAAAGATGGTGGAATTTGAAGATTACGCTGGATTGCCTCATCTTATGGCGGATATAGCAACTGATATGAAAAAAGCTTTGTGCGCTATCAATTGGGCAGAAAATGAAATGCAGGAACGATATAAAAAATTTCAATCGGCAGGCGCGAAAGATATGGCTCGCTACAATACATTGAGCGCTGAACTCGGTCATGAGAAGCTGCCGTATATTGTGATTATTGTTGATGAACTTTCTGATTTAATGGCTTTTGGGGGTAAGGATTGCGAAGCGTTAATATCAAGACTCGCAGCTATGTCACGCGCGGTTGGTATTTATTTGATTCTTGCTACAAGCAGGCCTTCTCCCGATGTAGCAACAGATTTAATTAAAGCTAATTTTTCTTCGCGTATTGCATTTCAAACTGCATCAGTTGTCGATTCAAGAACAATAATTGACCAAAATGGAGCTGAATCGCTCTTAGGTAGTGGAGATATACTTTTTAAAACTAAGAATTTTCCGAATTTTATACGAGTGCAGGGCGCGTATGTCAGCGATGCAGAAATTGAAAGAATAACGCAATTTATAACAACTCACTATAATGATGAGAAATGGAACAGGATATATTTTGAATTAAAAGACCTTTCAGAAAAAAATGAAATCAGTGAAAATAACGAAATATGCGATGATGATGAATTGTTGAATGAAGCAATGCGTATAGTTGTTTCAAGCCAGCAAGGATCGGTTGCACTTCTGCGCCGGAAATTGAATATCTGCCATCACCGCGCTATTAAACTTATGACTTTGCTGGAAAAGAAAGGTGTTGTAGGTCCGTCGCTTGGTCCTAATCCACGCCAAGTGCTTATTGATAAAATTGAAATGTTAAAAACTGATCAAATTTGAAATATTATATTATCCCGAAAACTATATAAGGATATTAAAAAATTGTACAAACAAAATTAAATACTTTTTACATAAAACTACAAAAAAAAATTTACAGTTGAGTTTTTAGATGAATTTACAGGAGGTTCTTGAAATGTTATTACAAAGTATTCTTTCTTTATCGGTCGTTTTGGTGTATTTTATTTATTGGGTAATGAATAAAAATATTACTGTTGCTTGCCAATTTACTAAAGACAGTTTGCCTGGAAAACAAATGGCGGTTGACGCTGATTTGATGTCAGGAATTATTGATCAGAACAAAGCAGATAAACTACGACAAAAATTGTCTGATTCCATTATATTTGTTGATAAAAGTAAAAATTTTATTAAAAGTTTTTTTCCGGTTTATACAATCTCGATATTTATAATTTTATTGTTAAATTTATCTTTCATAATCTTTACGCCAATTTTAGTTAAAATATTTGTAATTACATTGATTCTACTAAACTGTCTAATTATTATATTTTGGATTTTTCTATGGTATTCTATCGAAAAAAAGTGCATTAGCCCGGTCATTGTAAAGGGAAATGGATGGAAAATTAATCGTCGAAATTAAGTTTTTTTTAAAATGATATAATTTAAATATTGCTTGCTATAATATTATTTTAATTTAAAATATTTTAATAATAAAGGATGTGATAATTCAAATGGAATTAAAAGATTATATAGAATACGCTGTTAAAGAGTTCAAGAAATTCTGGAGCGATGTCTATGCTCGGAACTGCGTTAAGAAAAATTCTTTTGCTGATTTGCGCGTGCACAAATTTGAAGCGCCAACCAAAACCGCGCGGCAGAAAATTTCGAGAGATTACTATGGTTTAGCGCATTCAAAAAAAATGTCAGAATTGTCAGATACTGAAATTTTGACACAACTCGAAATTTATTTAAAACCAGTAATTGAATTTTATATGGGCGAATATGAAGCAGACGATGAATCATTATTGAAAAAAATAAATGAAATAATTACAAACGAATATATTATTGTATGCGCAAAATATGCGGATATAGAAAATTTAAAGGATGCCAATTATTTTGATGAGAATTTCCTTGTTGAAAATGCGATTAGTATTGACGGAATATATGACCGCTGGTCAGAACAGATTGGCGGATTTAACAATTCTTTTGTGTGTATTATTATAAAACCGACAGGCGAAGATTTTACAGATTTTGAACTTGATAATTTCAGAAAATCAATTTTGTCAGATGTCAAAAAAAATAATCTTGCCGATTATAGCGGTTTTGATTTGTATTGCGAAAGAATGCCTGCTGAGCATAATATAATTGTTATAATGATTGAAGGAATTGAAATATGATTGAACCGAAAAACATTAAATACGGCTATGAAAAATTATTGACAAAAAGTATGTTTTTAAAAGGCGTTCAATGCAGTAAATTATTCTGGCATTATTGCAACGAAAAAAAGTTGTTTGAAGATGAAAGCATTACTTCGCAGGCTTTTGATCAGGGAAAAATGGCAGGCGATTATGCGAAAAAATTATTTGCTAATGGAATAGAAATTGACTGGAATAATGGTTTTGATAATGGCTTGCATAACAGCGCAGAATCATTGAAACTTGACAAACCTTTGTTTGAACCTGGATTTATATTCAACCAATTATTCTGCAGAAACGATATTTTATTGCCTGTCAGCAAAAACCGTAAAACTGAAAAATCACATAAAGCAGATAAATCAGGCGATTATGTTTTTGATATAATAGAAGTCAAAAGTTCAACTAATGTGAATGAAATACATATTTTTGATATAGCATTCCAAAAATACTGTTGCGAAGGCGCAGGCTTGAAAATAAGAAAATGTTTTGTTATGCATATTAACAATAAATATGAAAGAAGCGGAGAACTTGATCTTGATGCGCTTTTCATTAAGAAAGATGTGACAAAAGAAGTTGATGAAATTCAGCAGGCAACAGAAAAATTGATCATTGAATTATTGGATATGCTAATTCAAAAAAATGCGCCTAAAATAAAAACAGGAGAGCAATGTTTTGCGCCTTATCAATGTCCATTATTTTCAGAAGTATGCAATGAATACGCAGGCACGGATTACAGCATTTTTCAATTGCGCAAATCAAAAAAGAAAGCGCAGGAGTTCGCTAATCAGGGGATACTTGAACTTGCAGATATACCTGATTCCGTCAAACTGAATAAAACACATAAAATTCAAGTAATGACTGCACGTTCAGGCAAACCGCATATTGATGGAAAAGCAATTTCAAAATTTTTGAAACAACTCGAATATCCATTGTATATACTTGATTTTGAGACATTCAGCACAGCAGTTCCTTTATTCGATAAACTTAAACCGTATATGCAGGTAACATTTCAATATTCGCTTCATATTGTAAATAAACTTGATAAGATCCGGCGCATTTTGAATATCTTGCTTCAGGCGACGGCGACCCGCGTATTGAAATATTGGATTCATTATATGAGCATATAGGCAATACGGGTTCAATACTTGCTTATAATATGAGTTTTGAAAAAGCTCGGCTGAAAGAAAATGCCGCGGCGTATCCGAAATATAAAAATTGGGTGAACAGCATTTTACCGAGATTTGTTGATTTGCTTGTTCCGTTTAGGTCATTTTATTATTATCATCCGCAGCAGAAAGGCAGCGCGTCAGTCAAGGCGGTTTTACCTGCGCTGACAGGCTTATCGTATTCCAATATGGCAATATCCAATGGAGGTCTTGCTTCAAGCGAATATATGCGAATTGCTTTTACTGAGGTTGACGAGAATGATAAAAATTCTGTCCGCAAAAATCTGCTTGATTATTGTAAACTCGATACTGAAGGTTTGATTTTTATTCTACGTGAATTGGAAAAACTGATTTTATTTTGATATAAACTGATACTTACAATTGAAACCTTAGTGTCTTGAAGACTTTCTGGCAAAAATAAATATTCTCACAAATAAGGACTTAGTAAAATATCCGAAAATTATGTTCCAATAAACTTTCAAGAAAAGAGATATAGAATAATAATGCAGGTTGGTATCAGAGGCCGATATTAAAACAATAGGTCTGAAGACCAATAGCTGCATTTTATAAGAACGACTATTAAAGGACGGTGAATCAAAATGTCAATAATTGAAACTTACGGTCCGCGCGGGAGCATATTCGAATATCATCATATTTGCAAGGCCGATATTTTAAAGGAATATGGAATGGAGCAAGTTGAAGAATTTAACAAAGAAGCGTTAAAAAGTTATGATGATTTTTTTCGCGTTTATGACCGTGATTTTGATTTCAGGACGCAAGAAGAAAAAGATATTGCAAAATTCAGAAAAAATAATAATCGACAAAAATTAACGGAAGAAGAAAGATTGCTTTTATTCTGGATGCGGTAAAGAAGAAACTTTGTGTCATAAAAGATTAGAATTAGTATATTGGAGGGTTATATCTATGCGTGAAAAAGAACGAATGGAAAGAATATTTTCGAAAATTAAATTGGTATGGGATAAAGACCCGGACCTGCGGCTTATGCAATTACTGATAAATGCTGTTCAGCCAAAAGATCCATCTTCAGAATTATATTATTATGAAGATACGAATCTCGAAAAACAATTAGATAATTTTATTCAAAAACATTTATGAAAATTTTTATTATCAGCGATACGCATTCAGAAATAATTAAAAAGCCGAAAGAATATGATTGGTGTTTTCATCTTGGCGATTGCATTGATGCGATACATAAAGGCGGTCAGAACTATGAAAAAAGTATTGATATTTTCAGGATATATGATTATCAGGTTATTGGTAATCACGAAAATATGTTTTTAAACGAGCTGTCTCGAAAATGTTTTGGTTTAAATTTGCCTGAAGAAAATGAAAGCGATTTTAAAACTTGGCTCAAAAATCAGAAAATGCAGATAGTCAAACACGAAAAAATCGCAGGAAGAATTTTCCGGTTCAGCCATTATCTGCAATCTGATTATAACTTCGTTGCAGGGAATATTCTTTCGTCCGCCGAAGAATTTGAACTTATGAATTATATCGCTGAAAAAAAAGAAGCGGATATTGTTCTCTGGGGACATACGCATAAACAGTTTTATCATATTATCAATAATGTTCATTTTATAAATCCAGGCTACGGAAAAATCGGCGAATACGCAGAAATAAATATTTCGGATAAGGAAATAAAAGTAAATTTAATTTTAAAATAATTTTGAGTGGTGATTTTTATGAAAAAAATTTTATTGGCAGGTATTGGCGGTTGCGGAAATAATGTTGTATCCTATATATTTGATAAGGATAAATCATTTGAATTTTTGGCAATAAATACTGACAGCGACGGATTAAACAAGAAAAATTTGAATATAAACTTATCGGAAATCGGATATTTATAAAAGGAAAAAAAATATGGCGCTTATATCAATATCAATAGATATTTGTGACTCAACAAATATAAAAAGAAAAATAATGGAATTGAGTTCAAGTGATAAAAATAACATTATTAAGCTCTATGGCGATTTAGCCAAAAAGCTATATCAAATTGAACTTAATTTTTATTTTCAATTAGTAAATAATGGAATTGACCTTGAAAATATTTTTGTTATCAAGGGAATTGGTGATGAAATATGGGTAGTTTACGATTTAAAGGACATAGAATTAAAAACATTGGAATGTAATAGCATAATATATAAAATTTTAAATGCATTAATTGAAATGAATTTTAAGCATTATTCTTTATGTATTAGCGAAAGAGAATTAACTTTAGAAGAAGAACAAAATTTTAAATTGCAAAAAAATATAAAAATTGAACATATTATGATTACACCTAAGGTATATATAGATTTGATTAATGAATATCAAGAAATTTCGCACATACGATATGATGTTTTTACGAAGCTATACAATAATTTATTTACTATACAAGGAAAAATATCAGATGAAACAAAAAAGGAAAAATTTTCTATTTATATTAATAGATTAAATATAGGAACATATTTAGGAAATAACGATAATAAATCTCAAATTTTACATAGATTTGATCCATTTGGTTACGAAGTTGATTTATTTTTCAGATGCAGCAAAAGCGCTAAACCAGGATTGATCTCTTTGGGCGAGCAATTATTTTCATGTTTTTTTCTTGAAGAACAATATTCTTTTAAAACAGGTTCGTTTATCGAGAAGTTTAAATTTCCTGAAGGTTACAAAGGAAGTGTTCATTATCATTATTTTAACTGTATTATGGATGAAATAAGTAAAGAAGATTTAAAAGGTATAGGAAAAAAGTATCAAATATATTATCTTTATAATAAACAATTTTTGCCTACAGAAATCATTCAATTAAAAAGTAAACCTGTAGGAATTTTTGAAAATACTATTAAATATTTAGTTGAAAACAATGGAATATAATACGTTAACTATTTCGTTGCAGGGAATATTCTTTCGTATGATGAAGAATTAGAACTTATGAAAAACATCACTGAAAAAAAAGAGGCAGATATTGTTCTCTGGGGACATACGCATAAACAGTTTTATCAGATTATCAATAATGTCCATTTTATAAATCCAGGATACGGAAAAATCGGCGAATACGCTGAAATAATTATTCTAAATGATAATATAACGGTAAATTTAATTTTAAAATAAATTTTTAAGGAGGGATTTTAAAATGAGTAATGACATTATTTCTAAAATTAGGAGTCATACAATTGAAGCGGGCGACTTAACAAAAATAAATGATGCTATAAAAAATTTAAAAAAATTTCAAGAAAAATTTAATTTCCGTATTTTTTCAAAACAAATTGACGAAATAAATACAGATGATATTTATAAAAAAGGGAAAGACGATTGTTTTTTTCATTGGATAGAATTTAAAACAAAATATCTTGGAGCAATTTTTACATACGGCGGAAAAGTATATCCGAACGCTCTGAACAATTTAGATACTTTTAAAAAACTTTTAAAAATAATTGTTAATCCTGATATTGATATAAAAAATAAAATTGACGCTGAATGGCAGAATATAAAAGGATTCGGAGGAGATAAACTTATTGCTAAAAAAATTTTATATTGCTATTATCCGCAAGATATATTCCCGATTTTTAAAACGGAACATTTAGAAACATTCGCGCATAAATTGAATATAGAATTTGAAAAAAAATCTTTGGATTTGCTTGGTAAAAATTATTCTGAATTAACTGTCGGAGAAAAATTTGAATTGTTAAACATTCAACTGAAAAATTTAAAAAATGAACAGTTGGCGGATATTGACGATAATACATTCTGTCATTATTTATATCAGAATACAGAAGTAGCGACGGTTGCAAATACTTTCACACAACGAGAAATTCAACCTTTAAATAAAATAGCGTTGTTATTCAGTCCTCAATATGAACAGGAAGTTGTGTATTTATTTTCGCGGTTTCATCAGGATTTGGGTTTTCCATACATAAAAATTTTTCAATCAGCATTTCCCGATGTAATAGCAATTGATGAAAAAAGAAAAGAAGCAAGAATTGAATTGGAAGTTTTAGCGAGCGATTTTAAAAATCACTGTCATAATCCTGATGAATGCGATTATATTGTTTGCTGGGAAAATGATTTGATTGATATTCCTGCGAATTATCCTGAGATAATATCGTTAAAAGAATATTTATCTGATTTTATTTTGAGGTAAAATTATATGCAAATGTATGATTTAAGAATTGATATAACGCTTGGTAAACTGCTTGAAAAAGCTCAGGATGATGCTACACTGCTGATACCTGATTTACAGCGTCCTTTCAAATGGGAGCCACTACAAGTTTTAAGGCTTATTGATTCTTTATTACGCGGTTGGCCTTTTGGCGCGTTGCTTATGTGGGATGTGGATAAAAAAAAAGACGGCGGTATCGGAATACCTTACAGAACATTCTGGAAAGTAATTGATAGAGTAGAAAATTTAGATAAAAGCCATTCATTGCTGGCAAATACCACGCAATACAGTATGGTATTAGACGGTCAGCAGCGTATTCAATCGCTTATTCTCGCATTTGGAAGCGATACAAACGGATATAAATTAACCGACAAAAAATGGGCGGATTATCTTGAAAGGGAACGTCCGCGTGGAAGAAACATAAAGAACCAATGGAGTGCCGCGCAATTATGTATAAATGTCAAAGCATTCCTTCAGCAATGCATTGACGAAGACAAAGAAATTCGAGACATTGATTATTATAAAATAAAAAAAAATGAACAAGACAATTTTCACACTGTATTAGATTGGATTATTCTTGATACAACGCCGAATATTGGAATATCTGAAAAAAAAACATGTCCAAGTCCGCTGCATTCAAAAAATTCAGGTTCATTTATACGATTAGCAATATTATGGAAAAATGCTGATGAACGTTGCACTATCAAAGATTATTCAAGAAAACTACCAGATATTTATAAAAACTGCGGTATAACAAATAAAAAAGAAATTGAAGGATTAAATAAGCATTTACCAATGTTACTTGAAATTATTGGAAAAATAAAAGCGAATAAAATTCTATGTCAGCATTTAGTTTCATACGAACAAAGTCCATATAAAATTAAAAACGAAATTAACATCTATAATAATGCTATTGTTCAAATATTTACCCGTTTGAATTCTGGTGGAACTCCATTGACTCAGCAGGAAATAACTTTCGCGTGGATTAAGAAAAAATGGGCTGAAATTGATAATGCAAGAAATGTTGACAAAGAATTTGAAAATCTTAAAAATAAATCCAACTGCTTTATAAAAACAATTGACGAATTAGTTTTTACTGTTTCAATTTTATGGTCGGTTTTTTTTAAGGAAAATGGTGAATTGTTGAATGACAGTGATTTATTAAATGGTGATATTATCAGCAAAATGGCAGAAAATATTCATTCAATCTGGTCAAGTATTGAAGGAAGCATAATTGATACCTGTGAAATTATTAAAGGACAAAATTTGGAACGCTCAAATAAAATGTTAAATTCCTTATATGCCATTAATCTGCTTATTGCTTGGTCTATAATTCCTGATGTTTGGAAGCGGCGGTACAAAATTAAAGGACGCGACAGCATACGTTATGATAAGACAATTGAGGAGTTGATAAATAAATATGCGTATCGCTGGCTTATAATAAGTTCATGGGGTGGTTTATGGCAGGATTCGCCGCGAAAAAATTTGCAAAAACATATTTTGGATATTTCTAATCTGTGGAATATAATAAAAGATGAAAAAGAAATAGAATTAGTATTTAGCAAGTTTGAACAAGTGATGAAAAATTGGATATTTGCTGTTTCAGAAAAAGCTAAAAATTATATACATGCGCTGGAAACAGAGGAACGTCAGTATATTAGTAATAATTATTATTTTCCGCTATGGGTTTGGCATCGTCTTGATTCTAAGCGTTTAGAGTTATCTGAACATGCGTTAAATATAAAAAAGAAAAGGAAAAACATTTTTTCACCTGATGTGGATCACATTATTTCATACAATTATTGGAAAAACAATTCGGGTTTTAAAGAAAGCGAACCTGAGTTTAAAATTATTAATTCGCTTGGAAATATGCTGTTATTACAACCAAAATTAAATAGAATTAAACAGGATAAATCTATGGGCGAATTTTTGAATGAAATGTTTGAAAACAAAGAAATTGATACAGATTTACTCTTCTGGTATAACGCTTTTTTCATTAACTCTTGGTTTCTTGAACCGAAAGAGCAGTCTAATGAAATGATAAAAATTATTCAAAAAAGAGAAACTAAGATAAAAAAAGAATTGATTGAATTTATTGAGGGGAAAAAGGAATTGATTTATTAATAAGACTTGAAAATTATTTTAAAAAAAAATAATTGAATTCGCGCAGGCATTAAAATCAAAAAAATGGCGCGGCGGAATTATTGTCTATTCAGGCAATCGTATAGAAAAAATCACAGAGCCAAATATCTGGGCAGTGCCTGCGAGAAGGTTATTCGGGTGAAAATATTAAAAATTTTTAAGAAAACTACATCAGGATGTTTGATTATGAAAGAAATTTATATTTTATACAATTCTGATATTTTAGAAAGTGCTTCACAAGTGCTTAATGATAATCAATGGCTTAATATTGAATTATTTAAATTTTTTTTTGAAAAGACAAATCTTTCAAAAGATTGTAATTATATAAAATCAATTTTTGAATTTGAAAAATTATTAAATGAGTTAGATGTATCAAGGCAATCTGAACCAAAAATTCTTATAATACCGCCGTATTTGGGCGGATTGTGTTTAACTGATTTAAAATATAATTCAGAATACTATAATACAAAAAATTTGATCGAAAGAGAAGATATTAAAAATAAGATAATATCATTACTGGAAAGAACATTTGAATTAAATTTTGATTTAGTTTTATTTGATAAAAGTTTATATATTCATCCCTGGGATACTAATACATTAAGAAATATCAGCAAATTTAATATCTTTTCAATCAATTTTGAAAATCCTGATTTTTTGCGAATATATAATGGTTATAATTCAAATAATTCGGCAGAGTATTTACAAAAATATTTTGTATTTGATAATTTAATTTTATTTTCTGATTCTGAAAATAACTTTGAAAAAATAAATGAATCAACAAAAATTGATTTGCAAAAATTCTGCCTATTTGATAAATTTCAATCAAATATTGATAAAAAATTTGAGTTAACTCCTTTTTGGAAAGGTGCAAAAGGCAATATAGATGATAATTTAAAAAAAGAATTAAACATAAAAAGTTCAAAAGATAATTATTACAAAGCGTCATTGTTTAAATTCATTATGCCTGATATTGAAAAATCGTATAATTTGCTTTGCTTTATTGATTTATGTTCTTTTGAAATATTTGAAGATTTGGATAAAAGCATTGATAATTCTAAAACCCGCAATAATATTCTTGAAAATAAAAGCAAATACAGAAATATTGTTCTTGAAAGAATTGCCGAAATATTCAAGAATATAATTGAACCAAATACTTTGGATACTTATCGAAAAAAAATTATTATCACAAATATTGATTTAATTATTGAAAAATCTAAGAAATTTAATCTGATAAACAGATGTAAAGGCCTGATTCCAAGAGCAGGAGTTGAAAAAGATATTCATCAGTTATTTTTAAATCATTTTGATTTGCTTTTAGAATTTATAAAACATAATTTGCCAATATCAGATTTAGATGAAAATATTACTAATAATATAATCAACGAACCCTGCTATTTGAAAGTTGATTCTAACAATAAAAAATTAGATATTCTATTAAATTCCAAGAAAAAAATTTGGATAAAATTTGAAAGTAAGGCAATTGTAAAATCACAAATGTTATATGTAATTTTTGCCAATGTCTTAACTGATAATAAAGCAAGATTTAATTTATCTGAGGATATTCTGATAATTGTTGATACAAGTTCTGAAACTGAATTTAATACTTTTAAAAAAGAAATCATTGATTTTAGTTCCTTTATAAATTACGAAAATAATTTTAAAATCATTGATTGGAGAATGAAAGATATGTTCGAACAATTATCTAATGTTTTTAATGACTTCTTAGACTTCAGAAATACAGCGGAAAAGTCTGTCAGAAGCAGATTAGAAATTCATCGAAAATTATTTAATCTATTTAAAACAAATCATTCAAGCAAAAATTTGGAATCATTTATTTCCGAGCGTTTTTTTCATATAAATCTAAATGATAATATTTCGCATTTAAAAGAAAAATTATTCCCTGAAATGTTGAAGATTCAAAGATGGACTGCAGCATTTGATATTATTATATATAACGTCGTTAAAAAGTTGACATAATAATCTGAATACGACGTTATATTTAAATACAACGAATTAAAAATGTATATAAAATTATGTCGTTGTATATAGTAATTGTGGAAAATAGTTATTTGATAAGAATGCAAATATTGATATAAAAAATTTATTATTTACTGGAGGTAATTTTATGAGTATAAAATCATTATTTGAATTTTTTCAATCAAGAATTTTTAGAATTCCGTCTTATCCCCTGATTTAAGTTACGAAGAATAATAGAAATTTGCAGAATATTTTTTGTGAAAATAAAAAAAAAATTGACATTTCGTTAGATATACTGTAAAATTTACGATTATGGACGAAAATTTACTTAAACATCGGCTTTTATCAAATATGCTGCCTGATATAAAGGCGGCAAAAATTATTATGGTTACAGGCGCGCGGCAGACTGGTAAAACCACGCTTTGCCGCGATAAATACTCGAAATTAAAATATGTCAACCTTGACGCGTATGAAAATCGAGAGTTCATAAACTCGGTGAGTTCTTTTAATTGGAAAAGCGAAATAGGGAACGCGGTTATAGACGAGGCGCAGAAAACGCCAGGAATATTTGACAAACTTAAATTTGCGTTTGACGAAAAGAAAATATCGTTTACAGTTCTGCTCGGGTCAAGCCAGATTTTAATGCTTAAAAATATTCGTGAATCGCTTGCAGGAAGAGTCAGCATTTTTGAGTTGTTTCCTTTGATGATGACCGAACTCAATGACAGCCGCAAGAATCATAAACCCTTGATTCATTCGATTCTTTCTGCAAAAGATATTAAAACCGTATTGGAAAAAGAACCGGCAGCGCTAATGCCTGAAAAAGACGCTGATTATATTTCGGCTGAAAAATATTTATTGAAATGGGGCGGAATGCCTGCGCTCCTGCATCTTTCAGAAAAAGAACGCTGGAAATGGCTTAAGGATTATGAATACACATATCTTGAACGGGATTTGATTGATCTTGTCCGCTTGAATGATCTTGAACCATTTGCCAAGTTTAAAAAACTTACGGCTTTGCGGTCAGGAAAATTATTGAATTATTCTGATCTCGCGCGCGATGCAGGCATAAGCGTTGATACTGCGCGGCGTTATCTTGAATATCTGAAAATTTCGTATCAGACATTACTGCTTCAGCCGTATCATACGAATGTTACAAGTTCGGTTGTTAAAACGCCGAAGGTTTACTGGCTTGATATATGTCTGTTACGAAGCATAAGCGGCCAGCGCGAAGAAACAACAGGCGATATTTACGAAACTATGGTTGTTTCAGAATTATACAAATATATCAAGACTATGCAGTTGAATAACGAATTGTATTTTTACCGAACGCGCTCAGGTCTTGAGATTGACGCAATAGCTGAATCGGAAAATGGTATTATCGGTTTTGAAGTTAAATCACGGGATACGACAAACAAATCAGACGCGACAAAACTTATTGAATTCGCGCAGGCATTAAAACAAAAAAAATGGCGCGGCGGAATTATTGTCTATTCAGGCAACCGCATAGAAAAAGTTGCCGAACCGAATATCTGGGCTGTGCCTGCGAGAAGATTGTTCGGATAAATTTGTTTAGGTAAAAATCATCAATAAGTTGTGCCGCCCGTTCTATGACTCGGCGTTTTGGGATTAAAATTTAATTTAATGGAGGATTTATACCTATGAATAATAATGAAGCAAAAATAATAAAAGATGAAAAATTTCGTTATATTATAAAAACACTTTCTCGCACCAAGCGAAAAGATTATGAGAATTATGTTATTAATGCTATATGGAATCGACTAAATAATAATGAAATTGAAATTGTAACCCAACAATATATAAATAATCCTAAGGATGTTCGTAAACACTATTTTATTGACTTATATTTTCCTGCATTGAATATTGGAATTGAATGTGACGAGGCACAGCATTTAAATCAAAATAACAAGCATCTTGATAAACTTCGTGAAATTAATATATTTGATATTCTGCATGAAATAAGCGGAGATGGATATATTGCTAAACATATCGATGTAACACGAACATTTTATGAAGTAGAAAAACAAATTAATCAAACTGTTGATTTTATAAATAGAAAAATTATTGATATTAGTCCAACCAAATGGGAATTATCAGCTGAATCTTATTTTAAAAATAAAACTGTAATTACTATCTTTGATAAAAAAAGTTTTAGAACTATAGACCAAACATGTAATATATTATTTTCAGCAAATCGAAGTGAAAATGCCAAAGGAAGCAGAAAATCATATTTTACCCCACCTAAATTCAAAAAAACAATATATGAAAATTATAAATTATGGTTTCCACAACTTGCAATAAAAATTATAGAAAATGGTGTTGAAAAAATAGTTGCTGCAACAAAATCAGGATGGAATAATAAAATGAATTCTGATGGTACAATAATTGAAGAATTCAATGAGAATGAAAATTATGGTAAAAAAGATGTTGATAAAAAACGAATTGTATTTACTAAATATAATGACACTTTAGGAAATTACGCTTATAAATTTGTGGGCATATTTGAATTTGATCATTTGGATAATAATGGAACTCGTATTTTTAAGAGGATTGCAGATAAATGTCAATTAATAAAGAAATAATGAAAAAAGTGCTAAAAAAAGGTACTATTATTAAATATTTACCGTAATAGTTATTGATAATATTAACAAATTAGTTTGGGTCCAGTTTGTTAAAAAAAATTGTGCGTAATAATGTCCTGCTGGTCCAAATTATAAAATTGGTTAGTGCAATATCATTTTGATATTTTAAAATATTTAGGAGTGTGAATAATATGGATAAACTTGAATTTATGGTGAAACAAATTAGCAAGACTAATAAAAAAAATCGTGAAAATTATGTTATAACCAGAATAGTTCATTTATTAAATGATTTAGAAATTAAATTTATAACTCAACAATATGTTATTAGACCCAACAATAAAAGGGCGCTGATGGATATGTATTTCCCGCAAATAAATTTTTTTATAGAAATAAATGAAGAACATCATGAAAAACAAATTGATCAAGATAAAATTAGAAACTTAGATATTGTAAATGCAATTAACTGCGAACCTGAAGAAATAATTGATGTAACTAAACCAGTCAATGATATTCATAAACAAATTGATGGAGTTGTATCTAAAATCAAAGAAAAAATTAACAAATTAAAAGGTGAAAAGAAATTTATTCCTTGGGATTTAGATAATGAATTTAATCCAGATACTTATATTGAAAAAGGTTATATTGATGTTGAGGATAAAGTTTCTTTTTATAAAATCAGTGATATTATAAAATGTTTTGGAGAAAATAAATCTATTCAGCAAGGTGGAGTTAAACATCCTAAAGAAAAAGATGTTTTACTATGGTGGCCTAAATTATATTTGAATGATATTAGACCTGAAAATATTGAATGGCTTAATGAAATATCTGATGACGAAAATACTATAACTGAGATAAATAAAAATCCTGAAAGAGCTCAAGCACATATTGAACTTGTAAAAAAAGAAAAAGAACATATTCGAATTGTTTTTGCTAAAATAAAAGATGCTTTGGGAGATAATATGTATCGATTTAAAGGTAAATATGAATTAAATATTAATCAATCAAATTTTAAGAATGGACTTATTTGGAAAAGAATTTCCTCAAGAGTTAAGACTTATAATTATAAATGATAAATACACTAAAAGGCGTTTAGTCAAATGTAGATATGAATACAAATTATTGATTTTGGGGAGGGATTTATGTCAGTTAAAAAATTAGAAAAAAATGTATCGACGAAATCAAAAACAACATCAGTTAAGAACAAATCTGAAAAGAAAATACTTATTACAGAAAACAAGGATAAGAAACAAATCGTCAAAACAAAATCAGGCAAAAAAATTGAAATTGATGAGGGAATGAATCAAGGTTATATTGATTTTACCAAGAAGCACGGAAAGAAACCTTGTTGCGGCTTATGCGCTTATTATTGCGTTTGTGATGAGGTTTGCAGAAAAGAAAATGGTGAACAACTTTCAAGTGAAATGGATGGCTGCGGTTGCTGGGATTTTCCTGATAAACCATTAAATCCTGATTATTTCTGGGTAATGGCGAGATTTTTAGTGAAAATTATGGATTTGCATGATAAAAAGAAAAAAACTGTTAAGGCAAAATCTAAAACCGCAGTAAAGAAAACGAACGTGAAAAAAGCGAAGTCAAAAGAAAAATAATGACAAACTATATTGCTATTGATTTTATACATATATTCCATAAATTCATTGATTTAGTTCCTGATAAAAATGATTGGAATGAAAGCGCGTTGATGAATAATAAACCAAGATATTATTTATATAAGCAAGTGAAATCGCTATTGAGCGCTTTTGAATTAGGGGAAATAACTGAATTTGAAAATGGAAATTTTATATTAAAGCAAAACGAAGCAGATTTTGAAAAATCGAATTTGCGGTTTGTTCTTACTAATTCATTGCTTGAAGATTTTAATATTCCAAAAGATAAATATCTGTTAGAAAGCCAAATTTACGATAAAAATTCTTTACTACTGTTGTTTAAGCATTTATGGGAATATAGAAAAATTATTGAGAAATTATTACGGTTTAATGATGGCTACATACAGACTTCCGGATTTGAGACATTCGCTTGTGAAATCGTTGATAGGTATAATTCAAAAGTAAAGGAAGAGTTAAAATTGATTGAAGATATATTGAGTTTAATTATTTCTCCTGATAAAAAAAATTTTACTGAAAAAGATTTGATTGAAAAATACAATTTTCCGATAAAAGATTTTGAAGATATAGATTTAATCTGAAAACTTCATAATTTCAAATTCATTATTTTTATTTTTAAATATTTAGATGGTAAGTTATGGAAAAATTTAAGATTGCGGATATATATGCGGAGCATAATATAACATACGGCGAATTGGTTAAGCGCGATGACAGATGGTTTATTGAAAAAATGAATCTTGAAGCAATATTAGATTTTAATATGCTGATATACAGCCGAATAGATTCGGATCACTCGCAATGGATTTTTAATGAGGGATACGCAGAAGTGGATTTGAATTATTCTGAAATTTGCGTTCGATTTAACTGGTTTCTTAAAATGTATCCGCTTAAAATGTCAACAGAGATAAAAGCTGAACTATCAGAAATTTTAATAAAAAAATTAACTGAACGACACGAATCATTATTGCTTTATATAAATCCTGAACCAAAAATAAAGTTAAATGTTCAATCAAAAATACCGCTTCGTAAATATCAAATATTTGGCATTGAAGCAGTATGCAGAAACAAGCGATTTATGATATGCGATGAATTCGGACTCGGCAAAACAGCGGTTGGAATCAGTTCGTTACTGCATATTGCTGCATATCCTGCATTGTTTGTGACGCAGGGGAATTTAACTTTGAATTTCATTTACGAATTCAATAAATTTTACGATTCTGTATGCGTAGATAAAACTGGCTTATTCTACAATTTTGATTCTGCAAAAAAAATTCCTGCTGATAATAAAAAAAATATTAGTATCCATAATATTTCAGGAAATATTCCTTATACGCTGCCTGAAGCGCAGATATATGTTTCAGAATATTCAATTCTGTATGAATGGACGGATATTTTGAAATCAATGAACTTTAAATTTATAATTTTTGATGAATGCCAGGAATTAGAGCATTGGACAAAGAATAGAATAAAAACTGCAAAACTTTTAGCTGGAAATTCCGAATATTGTTTAGGGTTGGCAAGCGGGAAGTTATATGATAATTTGACGGATTTTTCAAATATTATGTATTGCTTAGCTCCAGGAGTATTAGGCGGTTTATTTGATTCTGATTTTCATAAGAAGAAATGGAAAGAATTTTTGGATTTTGAAAAAAAAAATATAAAACCTATTGGAGAAATGCTGAATGAGAAATCTATAATTTTAAGAAGAACACGCGAAGAAGTAAAACAGGAATTGCCTATTGTTCAATATTCTGTTGAATTTGTTGAACAAAATTATAATATATTTAATAATTCTAAACAGGAGTTAATTAAACTTTCTAAAAAACTATCTTTTGAAAAAAATATTGATAATAACCAAAAAAACACTAATGAATTTAGAAATACATTGCGCCGGATTACTGGTTTCGCAAAAGCTAAGGTGATAGCAGAACGGGTAAAGCAAATTATTGATGGCGGCGAAACAGTTATTCTCATTGGAGATAATAAGGAAATTTTAGATTTATGGAATAAAGATGCATTTAACGACGTTTATAAAATTTCAATAACTGATTCAAATAAAATTGAAGAAAAAAATCAGATAATTCAGAAATTTTATAATGAACGTTACAGTTTGATAATAATTTCGTCAGTCATAGGAGTTAATTTTGAAACAATGCTTCAAAAAAATTCTGTTATCATATTCGGCGATATTGACTGGACTCAGGATTTACATTATCAGATTATTGAAGAATTAAATAATTTGAAAGAAGATAAACGAACCCAAGTTTTATATTTATTGTGTCAGGCAGGTTCCGATATGCTGACTGAAGAAATACTAAACATTAGAGAAAAGGTTTTACAATCATCGGCTAACTCAAACATAAAATATAATTCTGAATTAGCGTCTGAAACAGGCGAAATAAAAATAAGAAAATATGCTGAACAATTTCTTGCTGAAAATGTTGCGGACATTGTAACTTCAAAATCAGAATATTTCAGGAGTTATGAAAAAATTCTTGAATTTATTGATGAAATTCTGCCGCAAATTAAGGATATTGAAGATAAAAAACAGATAAATATCGCTGAAAAAATCAAAGAAAAATTTATTGAAAAGTATTCCAAAATTGAAATTAAAGTTTGGGATGATCCATATTTTGCACGACAATATGCGATGTATATAATAGACAAAATTGCCGTTCTTATAACTTTAAAAGAAAGTACGAATCTTGCCAGAAACAGGGATTTGAAAAAAATATTGAAATCAGCTTCAATAAATGAAATAATTGTTTTTTCAGATAAAGAGATTGAGATAGATCAAAAGACAACGAAGAAAACTGTTAGATTTTTAAAAATATAAGTATTCATTGAAGTAATAATTATATTAAATAGTTATAAATATTCAATAGAGATATTATAATGAATAATCTTGAAATTAACAATAAAATTTGTAAAATTTGGGAAGATTTTTTTGAGTATAGAAAGAGTTCAATAAATCAAAATATTTTAAAACGAACACCTCTACTTTATTCAAGAATACATTTCAAGGAATGTATTTTATTTATTGGACTTAATCCATCATTCAGCGTTAGCGGTTTTAATTCAATTTTAAATAATAATAAATTAGAAGCTATCGCCAAACTAATAAAAAAAGAAGGACTTGAAACTTTATTTAATTTCACAAAACTTGATGATTACAAAGAATATTTGTTGCAAATTGAAGACTGTGCAAGATACCAAAAAAATCACAGATATTTTACACGATTTAATGTGTTAACTGAATATTTATCTTCTTCAATTAATAGTTATAATTTCAAGTGGGAACATATTGATTTATTATATATTAGAGAAACAAATCAAAAAAAAATTCAAGAAATTATTAGTGAATCAAAAAACAACAAATTTATTTATGAACAGATAGAACTAACACTCAAAATTTTATATGACATTAACCCTAAAATTATTGTTATAACAAGCGCATTAGTACCTCAATTATTATTTGATATTAAGATTTTATCTAAATTTGATCATAATAATGGATGCTGGTTTATTGATAAATACCCTGTATTTGTTACGAGTATGTTAAGCGGTCAAAGAGCTTTAGATAATGGCTCATTTGAACTTTTAAAATGGAATATAAAAAGAATTTTAACAATCATATAAAAGGTCAGAAAACATAATAAATAAAAACCTCGATTAAAATTTCAAAATAAGCCACAAACCAGGACACGAAGTCTAATATTTTTTTTTGACTTATAATATTTGTGGCAAATTTTTCGCTATTTTGTATATTCTTCCCAAAATAAATCCACTCATAAATAAGCGCTTAACAAATTTTTCCCAAACCAAAGTTCCAATAAGCCTCCCAGAAAAGATATACTCGATATAAAAACATCGATTAGCGGTGAATTTATGTTCGGGTGGTAACTCTCTGATAAAAATGGACTTAAACGAAAAAGTAAAATAGTTGATTTTTTGTGTGGCGGCAGTAAGTTCCAGAAAACATAGAATAGATAGATTGAAAAAAAAATTGATTTATGGAGATGGTATGATAAATAAAATATAGCGCGGGTTAACTTCGCGAAGTAAAATAA
>DAINAU010000053.1:0-24934 GCA_036733285.1 bacterium | reverse complement strand
GCTTGTGTCACTTTTCAATTACAATCTTGTGGCAGTTTTCGATTACAATTTACAGACGATGTCTTGGCGTTACCTTTAAAGTGACGAAAGTGGCACTTAACTTTCAAACATTTACATGTCAGGCATTTTTTTTAATTTTTTAATTTTTCTGCATAAGTATTTAATCTTTTCTTTTCAGGAAGGCAGAGATTTAAAAATATATTTTCACTTTTTAAATCTTCTCTTATTCGTGAAAACAATTCAGGATAATTTTGACATTCGCGACTCGCAAAACAAACCATAGCATCGGCATTTTCGCGTTTTATAGTTTCTTTCAGTTGCATTCGCGCATGAGATTCAGTATCCTTTAATTCTCTATATACATAATCAGTTTCTCCATTTTTAACTTCAATAATTATTTTTTGTCCTGGCGAAAAAATTTTTCCATTAAATGAGAGGGGTTTATGCAGTTTTAATAAACAATCTGCTGTATGATTACCAGCTTCTTGATTAACTTTTAATTTAACGATTTCACCTATACCGGTACCCGCAAACATTCTTAAAACTAACCGTTCGCTTAAATCTCCTAATAATTGTGGCGACATTTCTTTTTTTTCTTCAAATGATTTTGCTTTCAACATAGAATTTTCTAAAATTCCTTGCAATTCTTCATTAACAACTTCAGGATTAAAAATTGGTCGGATTAATTCATTCAATAAATAAAACTTTTTATTAGTAATATTTTCAGTTGCCTTATTATTGATTTCTGTTTCTTTAGTTTCTCGAATTTTCAACGATTCACTATTAGAATTAAATTCGCGCATTATTTTTTTCTCCCCAATTAAAATTCATTAAAATTTGTTTCAACAATACTAATTCCCGTTGAATTTCTTGTTTTTAAATATGCTATCATATCAGTTATTTTTCCAAAATACGAAAAATCATTTTCTAATAAACCCATTGATTCGCCAATATTCTTCATATCCTGCCCCGAAGCTAATGGAAAAATTAATTTATTCGCAGTGCAAAATAAAACTGATTCGGCTAAAAGCGATGGAGATTGGTCTAAAATAATTACAGCCGCGCCTAATTGCCTTATTTCTGCGATAAGTTCGTCAAAAAATTTTACACTGTATGAATGAATATTACTTTGCGTTCCTGAATTTTTTTCGATGCTTTTTCTTAATAATATATGAGCTTCGTCTAATGCAATAACCATTCTTAAATCATTTTTATCTTTTCTAATAGATTGAGATTCTCTTAACCATTGTCGTATCTTAATTAAAAATAACACACCAAGAAATGAGCGTTCATTTGTCGAACCTGATTTTGCTAAACTTACTATAAAATTTTTATTTTCATATAAACTTAGAAAAAATTTTTCTGAATTTCCACCTAATAAAGAAATCATTGCCTTAGTTTGCAATCTTTTTACTCGTGTTTTTAATGCACCTTCAAGATTACTTCTTAATTCGCCTTCATATCGTTTTCCATCGGTCACATTATTAAAAATAGTATTTATGTGTTTAGATAATTCATCTATTTTAGGTACCGAATAATCGTCAGTATTTATAAAATAATTATCTTCATCAACATAATTTTTATATGCAGATTGAAGTAATTCAATTAATAATAATGAAAGCGGTCCTTCTGAAGGTATCCAATTTGCGAGCAAATCAGATATTTGCCAAATGTAATTATCAAATTCTTTTGGTTTTCTGAAATCAAAAATTCCTAATGACGGAAAGTTATCTGAAAAATCTTCGCCTTCTTCATAGTAAATATTCTTATCGGCAATCTTATTCCACTCATCAACATTTATACTTTGCGCAAAATCAAGAAAAACAAAAGGAATCTTTTTTTTATAAATTTGAGACAAAATGCTTTTTAATGAATTGGTTTTTCCACTTCCTGACCTTCCGCAAATTAGCATATGTGATTTTAATTCTTCCGTAGATATTCCGATTTTAAAATTTTTTTGAGTTGGTTTATAGCCAATTGTTATTTCCTCGTTATCCTTATTTTCAATAATTTTTTTAAAATCGCTTGTCAAATGCGGAATTATGCTTAGTCCGTTAAAATTTTTTCGCGGAGCAGCCATTAAAAATGGTAGCGCTTCGCCACGCGCTAATGAACCATATAAAAATCCCGTAGGGCCATTCGATTTATCCATAACAGGCATATATTGATATTCAAGAAAATTTGTAACGATTTCTTCTAAATTTTGTTTTTTAATTTCAGAACACGGTAATGCTTTGTGTGTTATCGGCTCCAAATTATTATTAATCACAGATAAACGCCCGCTTATCATATTGGAAACTGATTGCGCAACTGATAAATTTTGCGCGTTCACACATCCATACCAAGACCAAAGACCATAATTCCCAGCATTATAAATTATATCATTTAATTGTTTAATTTTATCGGAATAAAATTTATTTAATTCATTAATTATTTTTCGCGATTTAGAATCAGTGTTTTGTTCAGTTTCTGATTTGGTTATCGTAGCATTCCATCCCATTAAATCATTTATATCTGCAGATAATACAGCTCCGCTTGCTGCGCCAGCCGCAAAAATAGATAAGCCGGCTGTAATAGGCGCTAATAATAATCCTCCTGCAGCTAAAGAACCCGCTATTGCGCCTTTTCCCATTCCCGCAAACATTCGATGTAATTTTTTGGTGGGGTCTGGACGCGATTCAGATATTGTTTTTGAAATAGAATGACTGACAGAAACATTTAATTCGACGCCGCTTGAATATAAACTCGCCAATAGCAATAAATTATCGCTAATGGATTTTAAATAATAACTTGGTAATGGTTCAGCATAAATTGTAATAGATATAGGTTCTTTATAAGATGACAAATGTTCTAATATATGGTCAATAGAATGAATATTATAATATGAATTATTATTATTACCACTGTGACTTATATAATTATCATTGAAAATATTTTTTAATGGATTTGTAAGTTGACCTGTGAATAATACATAATTATTTAAATCTCTTATTAAATTTTGTTTTTCATTAAAAGAAGTTTTAGTCAGTGAAGTTGTTAACGATAATCCACTTTTCATAGATTCAATAAATGTCGATTGTTGATTAAGTTTAAGATATGTTGCTGGAATATAAGAAATATGAAAATAAAATTTATTACCATCCCATATTATAGAATAGTTAACACCCATTCCCAAACTGTTTAAAATTCTATAAAATTCAATATCACGACAAAACTGCTCAACTTCGCTAAAATGCGGCTGATAATTTCGCGCTAATGAATAAGTATTATTCCGAATAATCTCAAATCTGTTGTCATAAAATAATTTATTGTCTTCTTTTATTAATTGCCTGAAACAAGAATTATTTAAATCAATTCTGTTTAACCAATTTAAAAAATCATTTTTATTTTCGGCAAGTATTATTTCATTATTCATTTATAATATTCCCCCTTTTGTTTTAATTGAATTTGAACTGGAAATTCTCCACTTTTTACTCTATAACCATTTGCATTAGTAAATAACGGACGATTATTTAGTTCAATTTTTATATTTAATTTTTGTTGCTCAATATCAATATAATAATCAATTTTACCAGGATGATTATCATTTTCTCCGCCAAACTCCCAATCAATATCAATCTCTTTTCTAAACATCTCATTATTATTAACTTTAATTATAATATCGCCTTCAGCTAAAAAATCATTACTCTTTAACCAAATTTGTTTAGGAATAAATTCTATTTTTTTATCATTAAGCAAAAAAACATCGCCTTTATGAAATAATTTAACAGGCGGTTGGTAAGTATCTCCAGGAAATTCAATTGTAACATCGTAAGGAATAATTTTATAAATTTTAATATCTTTTTTTAAAATATAGTTTGCCGCTCCTATTGCAACATATTTATTACAATGTTCTATTTTACCTTGAAATGTTACTTTTTCATTATCAGAATTAAAGTAATCTTCCATTAAATAAAATAGTCCTGTATGAAGACAGCCGCCGCCGACAGGAATAATTTTTTTAATTTCTGTTTCGTTAATATTAGAGTCTTTCAAAATTTTTAAATAAGTTCCTTTAATTTTTTTCCATTCGGTTTTAATGCTTTCAATAAAATGTTCGAATCCTTTGCAATGTAATTTGCAATATTGCGGAATAACTTTAAATTTTTGTTCTTCCCAAGTTTCTTTTATTTTATATTCTATATATCCATTTGAAAAATTTTTTTCTTTAATTTCATCAGCTTTAAAGGGATTTTGTTCAAAATATGCTAAAAAATTTTCAGTATTTTCATTTTCAACAAAAAAACTTAATGCTTTTGTAAAAGCGTTTCCGGCAATCGGAAGAGATGAAGAGTTTAAAATAGAAAAACCATTTTTTTTATCATAATTTAAAAGACAAAAATCCGTTGTGCCTGCGCCAATATCTATTATCATTAATTTATCATTGGATTTTAAATCTTCAAAGTCAAATTTTGAATTATCCTTTTTTTGAAAATTAAAATATCCAAATGTAGCAGCGCTCGCTTCGTCAAGAGTATGAATTTGCTCATATTTTAATTTACCAGTTTCAATTATTAAATCTTTGAAACAATTTATTAAATCATCTCTTTGCGAAGGATAAGTAAAGCAAAATATCGAATCTTCATAATCATCTGGAAATTCTTCTTGTATTCGTTGTAATATTATTTCTATAAAATCTTTTAAATTTTGTTTATCTGAAAGAAAAGGAGAATTCCTACCCCAAAAGTCCATTTTAAAATCGCGGATGATTGTCTTTTTTAAAGACGGCTCATTTTCTTCAATTTCTCGTATTTTTTTTCCAATTATTCCTTTTTTAGTATATGCCGATGAAATGACATCATCGCCATCAATTTTTAAAAAACCATCTGTATTTTTTGCGGTATCAAAATAATATATAATTGTTGTTCTTGTACCAATATCAATGCCAAAAATTTTTTTTGTTGTTTTCATTTCAAAATCCTCCCAAATATTTATTTTTATTGGCTACAATATTATTCAATGCAAAACTTTTAATATATTCAGAATTAGTATTTTTATAATCATTAATAGACATTAGAAGTTTATGAATATCGCTAAAATTATAGAATTTATTAATTATCAATTTTAAATCATTACAAAATTCTTTTATTGATTTATTGTCATCCTTTTGTTTTATTAAAAAATTATATAAAATTATTATTCCGTATGTGTTGATTTTATTTGAATTAACAATCAAATTACAATCGAATATATATTCTTCTGTATTTTTGAAATAATCCTTTAATTTTAATATAATTTGATTAATCGCCGATATATCATTGGTATATTCTAATATTTGTTGGGTGAAAGAATAATCGTCAAATTTTATATCAATATTTGAATACTTACCAAGATTTAATAAAATAGAATTAAATATTATATTTTTAGTATCTTTTATATAATTTTCTAAAACAAAATTATCCCACTCTTTTTTTTCTAATAAATTAAAAATGTTTTTTAAATCAAACATAGATAATTGAATATCATTATCATCAGGAAGATTGATTATTTTCTTATTATTTTCAATATAATCTATTGACATTTTATAAATATTTTTTAACAATATCTGATTTCTGTCTAAATTTTTCAGACCTTTCTCTAACTCTATTAAAATTATCTTTGTTGAATCACTATTTTTGATTTTGGAGGTTTTATTTAAAATCATAAAAACAATAATTAAAAGTAATAAAAATATAAATGCAATTATAATATATGTTTCCATATAAACCTTCTGTCAGTTTTTTTATAAAACAATTATACTGCGACTTAAATCTATTTTCCAAAGAGAAGTATTCTAAAAAATTAAAAATAACAAATTTAATCCAATAACAATATCGAATTAGAATTTACGCATTTGTGTAAAAAAAATGAAAGTAAAAGGGCGTAAACTCTACGCTCTAATAAGAGGTACTGCCATACCGTAATGAGAAACGTAGAATGTCTACGCCCCGAATGTAGATTCGGAACGTAGTCATTTACCTTCGAGAAAGAAAAGTGCCAGTTTTCAATATAAGACAAATTTATAAATTTTTAATAAACAATTTTAAACTCCTGAAATTATATTTAAAAGTCAAAATAATTCAATGTAATAATAAATTTTAAAATTTAAAAATTAAAATTCGCAGACGAAATTATTATTTTCGTAGCGGATAGAATTAATGTTTAGTCCTTTGATTTTATCGCCGATTTGGTCGGAAAGAAATTTATCGAGATGGATATTTATTGAATCTGAATTAATTTCAAAGTAATCGGATTTATGATTAAAATTGAGGATTGACGACAGATTTTTTGCGACCAAACTTATTGAGCAATTGGGTTTGAGTTTGAAGAAAATTATGCCGTCGCTGAATTTATCGAATTCGAGAATGATGTCTGCGCTCATCATCATCGGCAGTTTGATTTTGATAAAAATATTATTCTCGGCATCAACATCGAACTCGCGGATATTATCCGGCATAGATACATTTGCTTTGATTAGATTTACGAGTTCTGAATTATTGAAAATTAATTTTGACATATTTGCCTCCAATTTTTTTAACCGCTGATTACGCGGATTACGCGGATTTCAAAAAATAACCACGAACAAACACGAACCGACACGAACAATATAATTAAATAATATTTTATCAATACAATTTTAAAATGTAAAAGAAAAAATAATCTGTTCAATCTGTTCAATCTGTTTATATCTGTGTTAAAATCTCTTAACACTGATTATTATAGATTTACCGGATTTTCACGGATTCAAAAATAACCACGAACAAACACGAACAGACACGAACAAGATAATTAAATTATATTTATCAATAAAATCTAAAATGCAAAATGAAAATTTAATCTGTTTAATCTGTTTAATCTGTTTATATCCGTGTTAAAATCTCTTAACACTGATTATTACAGATTTAACGGACTTTCACGGATTTTAAAAATAACCACTAACATACACCAACAGACACGAACAATATAATTAAAATATATTTTATCAAAAAATCTAAAATTAAAAAAAATAATCTGTTTAATCTGTTCAATCTGTTTATATCAGTGTTAAAATTTCTTAACACTGATTATTATAGATTTAACGGATTTACACTGATTTAAAAAAATAACCGCTACCTCACTCTAACAGACACGAACAATTATTTAAATTATATTTTATCAATACTAAATTTAATTCGTTTAATTCGTTAAATTCGTGGTTAAAACACCCGCATTCTTTTGGTTGCCTGTCTGTTCGTGACCGCGCACAGATAGGCGGCTATGCCGCTTTAAGTAAGCAGTATCAAAAGAAAAATTATATATATAATTATTGTATAGAAATCCTCGCCATCAAAAATATTATAAAGCATAAAATAAAAAAGTAAATAACCGATTTTAAAATATTGAATACGGTTTTTGCGCGGAGCGCGAGTAATTCGCGGTATGCGAGTTTGCGGTTAAGTTCGCGTTCACGCTGTTTAGCTGCTTTATCGCATTTATAAAGCAATATTCCGAGCAATAAATATTTCAGCAGTTTATCCATTTCAGGTTTTCAGAACATTTAAAATTTAAAACCATTTATCTTTGCCGCCCATACTTACCCATTCTTTTTTAGCGTTTTTAATAAGAATAACGCCGAGACCTACGATAGCAACCACGCCAGCGCCGGCAATTATTCCGGCGGCTATTAATATTTTTTTCATACTTGTCTCCATTTTTTTTCAACAAAATAATCAAAATTTTTGTTCCATTTTTTTTGTCTTTAAAATTTTTTTGTATAAATCATTTTGTTTTAATTCAAATTTTTCGAGCCACTTGTCCTGCAGTTTTGTTTCGAGTTCATTATACTTGAATCCTGTAGTGAACAATCTCGCATTTATTGACAACAACATAGGAATAGTTCCGGTATTTTTTTTTACGGAAATTTGTTCAGTATGAATAAGAGCCGATGTTTTAATATCATAAATATCAATTGAAATATTAATTACTCCTCGATATTCGTTTTTAATTTCATACAATATCGGCGTTAGCAACAATATATATTGCGCGCCGATAAACCCGCCCTTTTTAACTATCTTATCCTGATTAAAATACTCGGATTCATTGGTTTCGTCAATATATTTTTTAAGTTCCTGCAGGTTTGTCAAATCCGCGAGAAAATATCCGCCAAGTTTATCTGCTATTTTATTTCCAAAGGTGACCGGAATCGGTTTTTTGGCTGAAATAATAAATCTCGGAATTTCAATATTTTCTTTTTTCGCCAACTTTGACGAACATCCGCAAAAGATTAATAAAAATAAGATTATTAATGTTTTTTTCATAGATGAATAACCGCCTAAAAAATTTATCTTATCTGAAATATTTTGAGATTCAGTTTTTCATGCTGTTTTCAAATCATAAATTTAAGAGAATCATAAATATAATTTATAGCATAAAATTCCTTCATGTTTTATTTAAATTTTTAAAATAAAAATATTTTATTAAAAGATGCTAAAGCTAAGTTTATAACCCGTAATTGCTTAAAGATATTTTTTTTGCTTCAGCATATTTTTTTAAATCTGATTGTATCCATTTTATACACGCGGTTATAACGGTAGCATCGTCAAGATAGCCGATGATTGGAATAAAATCCGGTATCAAATCAAAAGGATTGACAAAATATAATAATGCGGCGGTTATAGCGGCAATTACATTCCACGGAAAAGTATATGAGCCGTCCCACCATTCTTTCAGCATTTTAAATAATAAACCTATCTGTTTGCCTAAATTTACTATCCAATCAAAACTTGAATTAAGAAGACCGTCTGCTTTGCCGCTTGTTTTATCCAGCACATACTTCACATCGTTTTTATCCACCTCGTTTGCCGCGTCTTTTAATTGACTCTCCAATTTTTTAAGTTCTTCTTTTGATAATTCTCTTTTTTCTGACATTTTAAACACCCACCTTTAAAATTTTTTTGTTCTGTTATATTAATACTGCGAGTTAAAAAAATTTTCCAAAAAATTTTAAAATAAAATTATTTGACAACTAAGGCGTCAGACACGAAGAAAGTTTAGATATACCAAGTTGCAACCAAAAGAGAAGAAGAAATTTTTACCACTAATCTAACAAATCTACACGAATCAAATTTTGAATTATTTACCCTGAATATGTAAAATACTTAGTTTCTATTCAGCAGGTATAATAAAACCGTTAAAACGATTTGAAAATATCGTTTTTTTCATTAACCCCGCAATTAATTGCGGGGTTAATGAAAAAAGAATTAAAAAATAAACCGTTTTAACGGTTTATAAAAATATATCTGAACAGTAACAATATTTAAGTCTTACCTCTGTTTTTTTTTATTAGCGGCTTCGTGTCTTTTGTAGCTAATATAAAAATATTTTTTTTATTTTGCGCGTTTTGTTTTTTAGCTCTGCGGCTCTCAGCGTCCTCAGCGGTAAAGAGATTTTAAGTCTCAGAGTTTCGCAGAGAATATTAATTTATTTATTCTGAATTATAATTATCTGTGTAATCCGTTTAATCTGTTTATATCCGTGTTAAAATATTTTTTGCATTTTACGCTGTTTGTTTTTTAGCTCTGTGGAGCGCAGTGTCCTCAGCGGTAAAGAAATATTAAACCGCAGAGAATCGAAGAGTTACGCAGAGAATTATTAAAATTTAGCGCAGGCGTTTTTCGTCTTTTGATATTATAAAAAAATGATAGTGTAGAGAATTAAAGTATAAATTTTGTTATAAAATTAGAAGCGGCGTCAAAAGTTAAATGTTTGAAGCTACAAGTTTTTTGCACCTGCGGTATTTAATTCGTTTGTAAATATCTGCGGAGATAGGAACCGAGCGTTAAAATAAGATACTGTTTATCTGCGCTTGAATATTCAAAAAGCGTTTTAAAAATCTTATCTGAATAGGGGATATTCAAATGCTCAATTAAATTTAAAAGATTTAAATAAAAATGAGTGTCTGATGCGCCGAAATGGTATGATTTCAAAATATCATTGACATCTTCGGTGTCAAAAGAAAATAATTGAAGATTATCAATAATATAATTCAAAATGCGCGTATTAAACCAGCCGTCAAAATATTGCGCATACCCAGCGCAATTAAGACATATCCATAGTATTTCCGTAGATTCGGAATTTTCCTGCGCATCCGCAATCTCAAAAAACCAGCGCATAAATTTTTGTTTATGAATTTTATTATCTGAATAAATGAGCGCTGCAATAAACCATTGGTCGATAAATAACGAATAATAAGCAATATCACAATTTTTTATGAGCGTCATCTGCGAATCAATAATCCGGTTCAAAAAATCGGGTTTCAATAAATAAAACAGATACAACATTTTACAGTTGAGTATAATTAATTTTTCATTATCAGCGTCCGCTTTTTTAATCAGATAATTGAGTTCATCGTAAACAATATTTTCGGGAATTGTTTTATATTTCAATGCGAAATGAAAATATGTTATGATATTATTGATAGAATCGTATTCAAATTTGAGCGCGATTTTACGGATATATTTTTTATAATAATCATTATTGAACGCGGCAATTGCTCCGGCAAACTTGCAAATCAATTTTTCGTATAATTCGAGGTCAGTTTTTTTTAATTGATAAATATCAGAAATCTGCGTTTCAAAAATCTGCGCGGCTTTTGGACGGTCAATATAAAACAATTGAAAAATCAGAAATGTGAGGAATTGAAACTTAGTTTCAAATGTAGCTAATTTATTAATCGTATCAAGCGCATCGTCAAAATCAGCGGGCTTAACAGCAAACAAAATTTTAAATAATATAATTGAATGCGCATCGTTAAATAAGCCAATAATTTTTTCTTTGTCATATCTTGCAAAAGATTCTTTAAGTTTAAGTAATTTATTATCTTCAAAATCAGTAACAATATCAAGTATCGAGCAATAAAAATAACTGATGTAAAAATTATCCGAGCTTTTGATATTTTCCAAAAGTTTATTAATCAACGCGTTTTTATTTTTTAATTCAATATTCAGCAACGCCGAATATTTAGCGGAAAAACAATTCAATCCGGTTATTCTAAAATCATCAATGCCGCGTAAATTATCAATAAACGAAAAATCTGCGGCTGCAATATTTTTAATATTCGAAAAATATAAATCATTAAAAATCGAATATTTGACAAACCCGTTGCAATTCTCGAATAATTCAGACGCAAAAAAAACAGTATTAATTTCTGTGTCAGTTCTTGTGAAATTCAGCGAGTTGCTTACTTCATTTTTTCGGGCGCGCGGGCAATACCTTTGCGCGATATAAAATAAATACGCTCGGAAACTTGAGGTATCTATGTTTGGCTCTATTTCGATATTTAAAAATTCATTAAACCGCCTGTAATATTCAATATACAAATCAAGTTTGATGAAATAAATATCAGAGGCATTAAATAATTCCTGACAATCAGATTTTTGAAATTCTAATATTTTACGGTTAAACCGCTGTTTTAACAGCATATAAAAATATACGGTTTTTTCCGGCTTGATATTATTGATAATATCAAATATTAAATGTAAGTCGGCGCGCGTCAATTCATTTAATTTTGAAATCAATGTATTTACAATCTGCATTTTCCAAAAATATGAATCAGTATATCCGTCGGAAAAAATTGGCGATACTTCATTATCTTCGACAAGCAATATTTGTTGAATATAATAAAATATCGCTGAATTATCAGCGTTAAAATCAACCGCTATCAGCGGATTAAGAATATCCTGTATTTGACAATAAATTTCGCGTATTTTGATATTCTCGATTTTATCTAAATATGCGTTGATTGTTTTCAGAATGTTTTTCGAATATTTCAGGTTTTCAATAGTTATTGAATATAAAAACGAAAAGAGCATAAGCCATTCGTCAGATTGCGGCATAACAAATAATTCATTAAACATTTTTTTTAAAAATCTGTCAGGAATGTTTAAATTATATCCGGCGGACTGCGCCTGCTGAATTATTGTTATGAGTATTTTAAATTCAATGAGGTCGTTAAAATTAATTTTTCTGGCGATATTCAGGAATTGCCGCTGATTGATATTTCCGTCTTTTGAATTATTAATTAATTCTAACAGCGCAATAAATTTTTTCATAATATCATTATCGAACGCATTATCGGCAATTCCAATCCGCATAAGATAATCAAAATAATGTTCGTCGAATTTCAGTAAATCAACGCTGCGCTGCATTATTACTTCATATTTATTTTTTTCAAATAAATTGTCTATGAACTTTTTATATATACTTTTATCTTTTTGATAAAATAACTGCGGGATATTTGATACAAACAATAAATGACTTTCAGTATAATCGTCTAACAAATTCAGCGCGTCGGCGCAGCGATTCTGTATAATCAGAAATTCGGCGAACAAAAATAAAACTGCGCTGCCTGCAAACGCATTTTTAATATATTCAAATGTTTCGGCGCCGCCTTCGATAAACATATTATAATCAGTAAAATTAACAGTATCGGAAATATTTACCGCTGTTTGATTATATACCGCTGAAATCCGGCAGAATTCGGCAACCAATTTATTATCAAACGCGGAAAACATAGCGGTATGAAGCGTATCGAGTAAAATTTCAGAATTACCGGTTTTCAGCGCGTTCTCTAAAAATTCGGATTCAATCAATGCGCAAAAATCTTTAAACAATCCAGCGTCATAATAATGGCGCGCGAGATAATTATAACCGTAAATAATTTTCTTGGTTTTATGCGGCTCAAGATAATCAATAAAATATTTGTTGAATTTGATTAAATCAACAGCGTCAAAAAATTGCGATTTAAGATATTCAACAAATTTTTGATGATATAATTTCAGCGCGCCGGTTTCATCGTATTCAATAAATCCGGCAAGTTTTTTGAGCGTGTCATTAAATTTATTTATTTCCGGCTGTTTGATTTTAAGAATATCTGCTAATATTGATTCATTCAGCGCAGTATGCGCTACGAGCAGAACGCCGAGTATCTCGGCGGCAAGACAATTTTTATTTCCGCAAATTTTTAAAAGCAAATTTTTATAAAAAGTTTCAATATCAACCGGCAATTTTTCAAGTTCAAAACCGTTTTTCAAATTTTTTAATAGAGATTTAACATACAGAGCATTGCCTTCCGTGATATTATAAATTTCAGCAAGTTTTTCCAGCGGCAGATTAAAATTATAAGATTCAAATATTTGTTTGACATTATCGATACTTAATTTATCAAGCGCAAATTCCTTGATTTCAAAGTTTATCTGTTGTTTTAATAATTCAAAATTCGAGCAGCGTCTTGTAAAAAATATTACGAAAATATTCGGCGGCAGATTGCTTATTACCGCAATAAATTTTTTAAACTGATTATTTGCTTCAATATTATATTCATCGAGCCCGTCAAATACAATAATTTCTTTAAGATTGACAGTTTGCAGGATATGCCCGAGTTTTACAAGCGTTTCGTTAAAAGATTCAAAAATATTTTTAGTGATTTTTTCATCTTGAAAAAACTGACGAATATTGTATTTGGTATATAATTGTTGAATGACTGATTTAAGCGATGGCTCAATATTATTACGACCGTTTATATCGCCAAAAAAATGATGCGGCAGATTAGACGCTTGAATTAATTTTGCGGCTAACGCTGATTTGCCTGAACCGGCAGCTCCGCTAACCGCTAAAAGCCCGCTCGTTTCTAAATTTATGCAATTATAAATTTCATTAATAATATTCTCGCGGCCGCAGAACATTTTATTGTATTCTGTAATGATATGCCGCTGCTCGATGAAATAATCGTTTTTACCGGAAATCATAAATATTTTTGAAAGAATTTTTTCTTTGCTGAAAACAATTTCAAGCAATTCGGCAATATTTTTTATGCCGATAATTTTGCAGACGCCGGGGATAAAATTTTCGTATGCGCTATTATAATTTGTAAGCGTTTGTAAAGACGCGGCAGGTATGATTATCTGAGTAATATCCGGTCGTTCGTTCATCACAAACTCAATTTTTTCTTCGACATACGCAATATTCTCAGCTTCAGAATCTTCATTAAGCGCGCCGCTGACAGCAATATTATCTGGAACATTTAAACCGGCGATATACGAGAAATACGAGATTGCCGCAGCAAAACCCGCTGATTTACCGCTTATCATATAATCTTTAAAATCATTCTCAAAAGCAAACGAATGAAAATCAGGCGTGTGCGTTATAAAAAAATTTTCCGAAAGATAGCAGGATACGCAATGAACTGCTAATTTGACAGCCGCAATATAATCTTTATCAAAATTTGAAGCGAACGCAGCCGCCGCTTCGGTTCTGAAAAATTTTATTGAATCAGCCGCTGCAATACCCGCGCTTTCGATATATATCAGATATTCGCAATTACCATGATAATTTATAATATTTGCCATTTTTTTAAAATATCTATTGCCGGCTGATTTAATTTTTTGAAACTGCCGTCGGCTTTTAAATATTCGATTAGTTTTTTAAAGAAATTTTGAAGTTCAGTATCAGGCGGCGCGTCTTTTAGTTTATTGTCTATCTCAACAATCAATTTTGAATAGCGTTTGAGTTCATAATATTTTTTCAGATGCTCAAACGGTTTGAAATTAAAAATCAGTTTTGATGCGGCAGCCGCGAAATTTGTTTTATTAGTAAATGCCGCTCCGACAATCAAAGGTTGCTGAAAATCCGAGTATTGCTGAAAAATATCATTTTCGATTTCATTTTTAATTTCATCCGTTGATTTAAAAATATCAGCGTTATTCAATGCCGAAGTTTTGGATTTTAATTTATGATAATTTGAAATGAATATTTTAGCCGGTACAGTCAGATAACGGCAATTTTCAGATTCGATTTTTTGGATATGCCGGATAATCCGCTCGTTTGCGGGTGTGGTTTGACCAGTCGGGATAGCGGAAATATCAACATCAAAACCGGCGTTTTTATCGAGCATTTTTTGAAGATATTCTGCGGCTTTATCATTCAGCGAGCCTAAATGGCGATGCAATTGTGAAGCGAGAATATTCATATTCAGCCATAATTGAATCATAAAATCATATTGCAACGGCGATAAACTGCCGCTGATAATAATATCTCGTTGAGAAGCGTATTGAATATCCGCAGAAATAGCCGCGCATTTTATAATACCATTGATTTTAGATTTTTCGGTTATAACAATCAATTTCGGGAAAAATTCCGGTTTTATCAATTTATAGTTTTCAGAAATGATAGTGTTCCAAATTTGATATGGCTCAAACCGTTCGGGTTTAGGCAATTTTATATTTTCAACATCTTTAATAATATTTTTTAATTTAGCGGTTGCGCCGGAATATTTTTTATCGGTCAATAATACGCCTTGTTTTGACAGTATTTCAGCATATTCGCGGCATTGCGGACATATTTTCAGATGCTCTGTAATTTCAGGGTTATTCTCTAAAAATAAATGGTTATATATTTCAATCTCGTCAAAACAGTTTCTATAAAAATATTCATTTTTCATATTTATCATCGCCGGTTTTTGTTAAATAAAATTCATCATTCATTTCATTCTATATTATCTATACTCTTAGTTGAAATATTTTTCCAAATAATTTTTAATAATATTTTTAATATTTCTTCAGCGTCGCTGTCGTCTTCTAATTCGTTTTTGATTTTTTCATTTGCAGCATTTAAATAATTGGACGCCGAACTTTTTGATACGCTTAATAATCCTCCGATTTCAACAAATGTTTTGTTGAAATTATAATAATAATGTAATACAGCGCGTTCAGCAGCGTTTAATTGTTGGTAAATAAATAATGCAGTATCATAAAAAATAAAATCATTCTGGAATAGCGTATTTGCAGAGAGTGTGTCGCCAAGCGTATGCGCATTATCTTCGGTTTGTATTTTTGCATCCAAACTTTCTGTTGAATTTCTGAAAATCGTTAGTTTGGTTTCAAGCAAATTTTTTAATTCGGGAATTGTCAGATATACTCGCGTATGATTAAATATTCGTATCAATAATTTTTCCAAATCATCAAGCGCTACAATCGGACTTTCCAATATGTCCCGCTTATATTCTTTGCGTTCGATATGCGGTATATCTTTGATTAACATTTGAATTTCATAAATATTTTTAGAAACAAGATAATTATTTGGAGCGGGAGCCCAATCTTTTAATCCCCACTTTTCAAAATTTGAATTTGATAATTCTTTGTATTTGAAAAAATTATGCGAATTGTTTAAAACTTCTTTTATTTTGTGGTATAATTTTCGTGATTCGTCATTTTTGCCAAGGGCAGAAACAAAATTTGAAATGGATTTATTTAGAGAACTGCTAAACTCCTGTTCAGTCGAACATTTATCAAAAATTTCGGCGAGCCGATTTCGAGCGCTGGAATTGTCGTCGGCTGATTCAGGCGATATAAAATCGTTTGTTAAATCTTCAATAACGCTTTCAGACCATACTCCGTCCGGCGAATAGCGTTCAGGCAATCTTAAAACTTTGAGCCGGATGATATTTGAAATTTTGTTGCTTAAATTAAAATAAAATTCGTCTTCAGTATCGCCGAATTTTTCAAATTTTATATTATTAATTATTATCATTAAATTTATTATATAGGCGAATATTTATAAAATCAAATATTATTATTAATTTATAATCCGCGTCCGTTCACGTTAGTCCGTCTGTCTGCATCGCAACGCGACACTTCGGCTCAAACAGCAGAGCCTTATAAATTTTCTAAAATTAAAATATTAAAAGTATAAACAAATCTATTGATTATCTGTTTTATACTTTTTTCGCTGATAATATTATCGTCAAAACGCCAGATTATTAGTAATTTATTTTCATATTGATTAGCTATAATATTTAAAATAACATCGCTTAGTATATTTTTATGATTTAATTTCGGAGCGGCAAATTTTTCAAAACCGACAATTTTTCCAAACTCGTAAATAGAAGATAAATAATTAAATGTAATTTCCCGGTTATTAAATTTATTAAAAATTTCTTGTTGAGTATCCAAAGTTCGAGAATATTTATACAATCCGAAATTTTTACCTTTTTCAGGTATTTTTTTTATTTGAATTATAGCATTTTCAACAGCGTCATTTAAATTATTTATTCCATTAAAATCAAAAATAACGGGAAATTTATTTGCTAGCGATCCAACCACATTTAAAATATTAAGATTATCAAACTGGAAATCTCTGCCGTTATTAAAAGTATTTATACACACGCAATCCGATTTGTTCAATTCCGAAAATGTCCATCCCAAAATCGCCAGAAGAATATCAGAAATATTTGCTTTAAATTTTTTTGTTAAATTAAATCTTAACGTTTCAGTAAATTCGCGATTGATGTTAAGATAAATTAAATTATTAAGTATGCATTTTTCAGGATTGAAGACGGCGTCAGTTTTTAAAGTAGAAATATTTTTTTTTGATTGCTCGGCACAGTAATTCAACTCGTCAGCGTTAATAATTTTATTTTTATAAACTTCAAGACGCTGCGTAAATTTTCCGTTTTTTTTCAGCCGCAGATAATTATCATTTAAATCATTAAATAAAATTGAAACTGAAATGCCGTCGAAAATCAAATGATTCATTAAAAAAAGAATATAATAATGTTTGAACTTATGGGAATAACATACAATACATTTAAAGATTTGACCGCGTTTAATATCAATGAATTTTGAAAAGTTTGATTTATTAAGATTTATAAAATCAATATATTCGTATTTATTCTCTTTCTATATCTCAAATCTTAATTCTTCGTTTGTTTTAAAATCAAGAATAAGATGGCGTCTTTTACCGCCTTGGATTACTTTAAAATTATTATCGTATAATTTTGACATTGCATCTGAGGTTATTCCTTTTTCAATATCTCCGCAATATTCGATTCTTCCTTTTTTGATTATGAGCAAATGCTTGAATTCGTCTATGATTTCATCGATATGATGCGTTATGAAGATAAAAGAAGGAGTAGAAAAATTTGTTATATAATTTTTTAAGGCATTCAAGAATATTTCTCGGGCTCCCGGATCGAGACTTGCAGCGGGTTCATCTAATATTACCAAATATGGATTGCTCATAAGAGCGCGGGATAAAAGAACTTTTTGAAATTCTCCTTGCGATAATGTTTCGGCAGTTCTTTCTTTTAAATTTGAAACGTTAAAAATACTCAAAATTTTTTCGGCGGCCGCTCTATCTTCTTCGGGGTTTCCGGAACAGATTTTATCCCAGTATCCGAATTGAGCGTATTTGCCGGAAATTACAGCGTCAATAACAAGTTCGCCGGGAGGAATCCTGCTAATAAGTTCGTTTGAGACCCAGCCGATACTTTTACGGAGTTCGCTCAAATCAATGTATTGGCGCGTTTTTCTAAAAATAATTCCGGATTTATTGGGCCAGACAAAGCCGTATATTAATTTTAATAACGTGGATTTTCCGGCGCCGTTAGGCCCCAACACCGCCCAGTGTTCTTTTTCTTTTATAGTCCAATTAATACCGGTTAAAATATCTTTTCCATTAATTGAATATGATACATTTTCGAATTTTAATAATTCATTTTCGTTTTTCATTTTTTTAGTTTTTAAACCCGAATAATGCAATAAAAAAAGTGAAGTTTTTCAAAACATATATACGCTCTTGTTAAAACTTCTAAAAACCTGAAAACTGCCAAGTAAAAATTAATTCTTTTGAAAAAGCGCTCAAAATCAATGTTTTTCCTTACTTCCAGCGCTTTTTCAAAATTCTAATGCAGTTTTCAGGTTAAAACGTTGAGGAAATTGTGAAACGATTTTCTAATATTATTTAAGCCGAATTTCATCGGAAAAGGATAACCGTAAAATTTGTAATTAATCCTTTTCCGGAAATTCGGCTTAGGGTTAAATATACCGGAACGCAACAGATTTTTCAGATTAGAAAAAGCATCTCCCTGTATTTTGGAAGCGACCAATTCTTGTCCGGAACGACAATTTCAAGTTCGTCAATATGCTTTCTTATATGCCGCATCATCGGTTTCATTTCATTGAAAATCTTTGAAGCTTTTGCCTCCGCGTCAAGATTTTTCAAGTCTCCAATAAGACGGAGCAATTCTTTAACGTTTTTTCTAACGTAATAGATTTTATTTGAAACGTCGCTTATATGTTCGTTCAAATCTTCTATGGCGGCGTTGTCGTATTTTAAACCGTCAATATCAAGTATAAGACTAAGATTTTCAAGCAGAAGTTTTTGATACTCTAAAGCGTCCGGTATAGCGTTGGCGTTCGCCATTTCAACCAGCGTATTTGATTCAATTAATAATAACGACGAATACATCTCAAGCCAGATATGATAACGCGCTGAAATCTCGCTTTCGTTATAAACCTTGTATTTCTCAAACATTTTAATGTTTTCCGGTTTTATAAGAGATTTCAAAGCTTTTGCCGCCGAAGGTTCGTTTGTCAAACCTCTTTTTTCCGCTTCTTTTACCCATTCTTGAGAATAATTATTTCCTTCAAACCTGATGTTTTTAGTTTCCGCAATAATCTCCTTTAACAATCCGAATAAAGCGTCTTCAAAATTATCCTTGTCTTTTCTCAGTCTTTTGTTCAATTGTTCGCTTAAATAATCAAGCGATTCCGCTATAATAGTATTTATGAACGCAATAGGCGTTGAAATATTTTGAGACGAACCTACGGCTCTGAATTCAAATTTCGATCCGGTAAAAGCAAATGGAGACGTTCTATTTCTGTCGGTGTTGTCTTTAATGAATTTAGGCAAACGTCCAACTTCAAAATCAACGAAATCCATTTTATTAATGGATGTTTTTTTTCCGCCTTCAATTTCATCGAGAAGCCCGCTGATGTATTCTCCTAAAAAAACCGATATTATAGCGGGCGGAGCTTCGTTGGCTCCGAGTCTGTGTTCGTTTCCGGCGGAAACTATGCTCGCATACAATAAATCCGAATGTTTATAAACGGAGCGTAAGACCGCGACTATGAAAGTCAAGAATTGAAGTTTTTCTTCGGGGGTTTCGCCCGGATTAAGAAGATTGTTGCCCTGATCGTCGCTTAACGACCAGTTTAAATGTTTGCCGCTTCCATTAACTCCGTCAAACGGTTTTTCGTGAAGCAGACAAACAAGACCGAATCTGTGCGCGACCGATTTCATAATATTCATTAATAATTGATTGTGATCGGCGGCGAGATTCGATTCTTCAAATATCGGAGCAAATTCATACTGGTTCGGAGCCACCTCGTTATGTCTTGTGGTTAATGGTATTCCGCATTTATAAGATTCTTCCTCGACGGCTTTCATATAATTTAAAACGCGTTCTTTGATTGAACCGAAATACTGATCTTCAAGCTGTTGTCCTTTCGGAGAAGGAGCGCCGACTAAAGTTCTGTTAGATAAAAGTAAATCCTGTCTTAAATTATAAAAAGCTCGGTCAATCAGAAAATATTCCTGTTCGGCCCCGCAGGTCGAAAAGACTTTTTTTACGTCTTTGCCTAAAATTTTTAAAAGTCTTACAGCCGCTTTGTTTATAGCGTCGTCTGATCTTAACAAAGGCAATTTTTTATCGAGAGCTTCGCCAGTATAAGAGATAAATATCGAAGGGATGCACAATGTTTTACTGCGCGCCGATTCCATTATAAACGCCGGACTCGACGGATCCCACGCGGTATAACCTCTCGCTTCAAAAGTGCTGCGTATTCCGCCGCTTGGGAAACTGCTTGCGTCCGGTTCTCCGCTTATTAGTTTATTCCCTGAAAATTCTTCGAGCGCCTGACCCGGAGACGTAAGTTTTATAAAACTGTCGTGTTTTTCCGCGGTCATTCCGGTCATAGGCTGAAACCAGTGAGTATAATGAGTCGCGCCCATTGTGATAGCCCAATTTTTCATCGCTCCAGCTATTTCATCCGCGCATTTCATATCGATTTTTTCGCCTTTATTAATCCAATTTTTAAAAGACATGATGGTTTTTTTAGATAAATATTTTTCCATCTTCCTGACGTCGAAAACGTTCTCTCCAAAATATGACGCAATCGTATTTCCGTTTTTGTTCAACGGTTTCAATTCGACTGTTTCAAATTTTTTTAATAATTCTTTTCTCATAAAATAAAAATCCTCCCGGCATTTCTGCTATAAATTATTTAAGAAAATAATAAAGCAATAAATGCTGAAATTTAAAATTATATTACTAACTTATTTTTTTTCAACAAAATAAAAGTGAAAATGAAAAAAAATTTTTTTTTTCAATAATTGCTCGGCTAACATTTTTGTATTGACAATATAAGCATCCTACAAAATTGTAGTTTTTTTTAGCGTTATTCAATTCTATTATACTATACTGTTGGGTTTGCGTAGTTTTGATCGGCCGGAGTTAATGTTCTGAAAAACTGATGTTATGATAAGTCGAGTAGAGCGAGAGTCCGTCCAATAACTCGATTTTGCAAAATCACAATCCTCACAAAACAATCGTATAATAAGTATAATAAAAAAACGGATGAAAAAAATAGCGTTATCCAGATTATTAGAGATAAGCAATTATCAGCGTATTGCAGTTCGACAATATGATTTCCCGCAGGTATTGTAAAACCTGTAAAATATTTAAATATTTTTTTTATATCGGCGGATTTGCCGTCTATTTTTAGGTTCCATCTTTTATCGAACATTTGATTGAAAAAAATATTTGTATTAGCCGGAAAACTTGATTTAAAAATAAATTTATCCGAATTGATTCTTGATATTTTCAGCGAATTATCGTTTTCAATACGACCCGAATTTATTTGAAAAACTGCCGGACTGATAAAATTTTCCCGAATCCTTTTATCTTCAAAATTTATTTTTTCAGGATTGAAAACAATGATTTTTTTATTGAAATGATTTTGAAAAAAATCATAATCTTTTTCATTTAAAAGAGCTTCGGCGTATTTGGTTTTGATGTTATGGTAAGGCGATATTGACATTTCGTTTTTAACCGGAAAATGAAATGTTTTATGAATTAAAGCGTCTGAAAAAGTATAAATTTCCGGATAAAACTCGGTGTGTTCTTTCGGATTATCAATCTTGAAAATCCGATTTTGAAAAAATAAATTATTGGACACGACAACCGAGCTTGTTTTAGGCAAATGTTTTAAGACGGCAAATGGATAATCGTCTTTAAAATAAGCCGTAAAACAAAGTTCGATAAATAGTATTAAACAAATAATAATTTTTGTTTTTGCGGATTTTTTTGAACTCGCCGGCGAAATAGCAAAATAAAATAAAACTGTCAGCGCGGCATAATAAGGAAGCGCGTATTTCAAAACTCTTAAATTCATTTTATAATTAAATCGTTCAATCCATACGAGAGTTAGATAAGAAAATAATAGAACAAGAAGTATAATTCTTAAAATTTTTTTGAATTTTTGGGTTGAAAAAATTTTTTTTTCGTTTAATATGGCGTCAAGATAATAACAAAAAGGAATAGAAAAAAGTATAGTAGAATAATAAATAAAAAATCCGCTCCATCTCTGGATTTTAACGTTTGGAATCATATAGCTTAAAGCGTTGTAAATGAAGTTTGAAGAATTTTTCAATAAAAAAAATGTCGAGGGAATTATCAATATCGCATAGCAAATCAAAGAATATTTGTTTTTTCTGTCCGTCGAAATTCCGAGAATCAGAACTGTTACGGCAAACCATCCGATATATAATTCGGTCATATTGGGCGGAAGCATAAAATTAAAAAAATTGAAATTCACATTGTCAAAAGATAAGCTTGCGGAACTCAGCAGACTTCTCGGCATAGCGAAATCTCCGGCGTAATTAAAATATATGTATAGATTCGGAATACAGAATAAAAACGCCGCCGCCGTTGAAAAAAATATGAAGAGCTTATTGTTCTTAAAAAAATCTATAATGTTCGAATGTTCGATTCGATGAAAATAATAAGAAATTAATATTCCTGAAATTAGAGTTATACCGCATAAATAAATAGTCGCCGAATCCAGTATGTTCGAGTGAAGCATTAAAGCGGTTAATGTTATGAGTATGAAATATTTTTTTTTCGAGGGATTATCAACGAAAAAATCCAATATTGCATTGATGAAAAAACCAAAGAAAATTGTTACCGGAGCGTAATCGAGGTCTTTGGCGTAAAAACCGAATAACGTCAAAAAAAACAGAGAATAGAGCAAGACGATTCTGTTTTTAGAAAACCTTTTTAATACGAGATAAAATCCGGCGGTTAAGAAAAAATTACTGAAAAATCTATAAAAAAACAAATATAAATATTTAAATGGAATATGATTTAAAGATAGAAATTTTACTAATAAACCGAGTATAAAATTTTGAATAGAATATACGCCGAGCCATAGATGATAAAATGAAAAAGGTTCGCCGAGATTTTTTTCAGGAGCCGATAGAGGAAGATGAAACCTGCTGAAATTATCTACCGCATAATAAAATGAGTTATACGCCCGAAGGGGATCGTCGCCAAGATAAAATAAAGATTTTTGAAAAAAAATATCGTTGTGTATTATAATGTAAATCAGCATTATAACAACGTTTAAACAAAATAGTTTTGTTAATGTTTTCAATTTTCTTTTTATTTAACTTGCAATTACAATTTTATTAGACAACCGAAAACTACGGCTTGTTTTATATTATATCAAGCGCGATATCGACCATTTTTAAAAAAGCAGACTGCCTTTCTTCAGCCGGAGCTTTTGCTTTTGTTATAAAACAATCGCTTACAGTTAATAACGTCAAAGCTTTTACTTTGTTTTTGGCGGCTATGGTGTATAAAGCGAATGATTCCATATCAATAGCAAGAACTCCGTATTCAGCCCATCTTTTCCAATAAACGTCTCCGTCGTAGTAAAAATCATTTGTATTTAAAATGTTGCCTATATGAACGGGGGTTCCGCTTTTTACCGCCGAATTATACGCTTTATGCAATAAAGAGAAATCGGCTGAGGGAGCGTAAGTCATTCCATTGAAACGCAAATCGTTTAAAGTGAAATCTGCCGACGCGCTCATCGCAAGGACTACGTCTTTGATTTTGATTTCCGGTTGAATCGCGCCGCAAGTTCCTATTCTGATTATCTGTTTGACGTTATATTCTTTAATAAGTTCGGTTGCATAAATAGCTATTGAGGCGGCTCCCATTCCGGAACCCTGAACCGAAACGCGTTTTCCATTATAATATCCGGTGTATCCCAGCATTCCTCTTACTTGATTGTAGCAGAATGGATTTTCAAGCAAGGTTTCAGCTATGTGTTTTGCTCTAAGCGGATCGCCTGACATAAGGACTGTTTCGGCTATTTCGTTTTCTTTTGCGCCAATATGAATGCTCATAAAATTTTTCTCCCCAAGCGGAAATTCTATTATAAATAAATTATTAGTTAATTATAAAAAGGCAATTAAAAAGATTTAGTTCTAAATTATTATTCTAAAGATTATCAGAATAAACCGCGCAATTCTTTATTGAACGGTTTATTCTGAGTTACAGATTATTTCATTACAGATTTTTCAAAACGCCCGTAGCTTTGTTAAACTCATTAATTAATTCGTCCCATTCGTTTATTTGATTGAATAATTTCGGCAATATTTCTCTGTCATACCATAATTGATTCAAGTCTTCCAATTCTTTCGCCTGCTGTTCAATCCAAGTGAAGTATTTAAGATTATGAATATTTTTTCTGTCATAATAATTTAAATCTTTCATATAATCGATTGATTGAGAAAGAATGCAACCGTCAAAATCTCTGCCAGCCTGTAATTCGGAATATTTTCCGTATTTTTGTTTGTATTCAACCATTCTTGAATCGTATAATTCCATTGAGTCGGTCGCTACTGTGAAGATAACGTCGTCCGAAGTCATTTCATAGAACTTGGCGGTTTTTATTGCCGATAATAAATTGCCTATGCCCGAGATGCCCATTACATCAAGCTGGTCGATCGCGTCGGATTTACAGATTTTTTT
>DAINAU010000052.1:0-25152 GCA_036733285.1 bacterium | reverse complement strand
ATTATTAAAAACAAATCAAATTTTATTTAGAAAACTAAAAAAGATTAGTTTTTTTTACTGACCGAGCCCCGCCTAAATAGCCAGTAAAAAAGTGGAACTTTTTGGAAGCGCGCCCAGAGCTGCCCATCAAGAATAAAATTATTGACTAACAAAAAGCAAGTTTGTATAATAGGGAAAATTAAGAATCAATTAAGGAATTTATAAAAATGACATTGCTTATTGGAAGTTTGACAATAGGGTTGATATTATCGCTGCTTGCGTTTGGAGTATTGATAAGTTTCAGGATTTTCGATTTCGCGGATATAACAGCGGACGGTTCAATTACGTTAGGAGCTTCGGTAGCCGCAGCTCTTCTTGTAAAAGGATATTCTCCGTTATCCGCAACTTTCGCCGGATTTGCCGCCGGATTCATAGCCGGATTTGTAACCGGACTTCTTCATGCAAAATTTAAAATCCACAGTTTATTGGCCGGAATTTTAGTTATGACGGCGTTATACTCGATAAATCTTCATATTATGGGAAAAAGCAATATTCCGCTTTTAAATGAAAAATCCGTTTCAACGATAGCTGAAGAAACCGGCAAAAAAATTTTTAATACTGAAAACGATATAAATCTTTTCGGCTGGGAAATTCCGGCATGCGACGCAATGATGCTGATTTTTGTTTTTATTATTATTTTAATTGCAGGATTGTTTTTATATTTATTTTTCAGAACTAATCTCGGAACTGCGATGCGGGCGACGGGAAACAATTCTCAAATGATACGCGCGCTTGGAGTCAACACTGGAAATATGACGATGCTTGGAATCGCGTTATCAAACGGTTTAATAGCTCTGTCAGGAGCTTTGCTCGCTCAATATCAAGGTTTTGCCGACGTCCAAATGGGAATAGGAATAATAGTGTGGGGATTGGCGAGCGTTATAATCGGCGAAGCGCTCGTAGGCAAACAAAGTCTCGCTCTTTTAATCGTCGGCGCAGTTATCGGTTCGGTGATTTTCAGATTAATAGTGGCTATAGCTTTAAGATGGGGAATGAATCCAAACGATTTAAAATTAGTTACTGCCATATTTGTATTTTTAGCTTTAATAATCCCGGGTTTGATTTCAAAATATTTATCAAAATTATCAATATGAAATACGCAGAGGCAAAACAAGGCAGAATATTTGTCGTCCGGCTTGAACACGGAGATATAATTCATAAATCAATTGAAACGCTTGCTAAAAAAGAAAAAATAAAATCCGCATCCGTAATAATACTCGGCGGAGCGAACGCAGAAAGCAAACTTGTGACCGGACCTGAATCAAACGGTTTAAAAAATATTAATCCAATGGAATACGTTTTAAACGGAGCTTCGGAAATCGCCGGAGTAGGAACGATTTTTCCCGACGAATCAGGCGAACCAATTCTGCATATGCATATCGGCGCGGGCAGAAAAGATAAGTCGGTTACAGGATGCGTCCGGCTCGGGGTTGAAACTTGGCTCGTAGCCGAAGCCGTGATATTCGAATTGACAGATTGCAGCGCATTGAGAAAAACCGACTCAGTTTCAGGTTTCAAACTTCTTGACATTTAAATAATAATTTGTAAGTTCGCGGCAATAATTTTCCCAACCCGATATTTTATTATTAACCGGGGTATTGTTTTTTTTAATTTGCAAAGAAGCGTCATTAAGAATTTCATTGATTTTTTTAGACCATAAATCTACGTTAAGCGGCAGAATATTTTTGGAATCGACTATTTCGCGGGCTGCGGGATAATCCGAACAAATCACCGGAATCCCAAAATATTGAGCTTCGTATAAAGGCAGGCCGACTCCTTCGTATATTACAGGATACGCGAGCATAGCCGCGCATTTATAAAGCGCGGACATTTCAATCTCGTTCATATTATTTAAAAATTTAATTTTTTCGCGGCGTTGTTTTTTTGTTTTCCATCCTTTTCCGGCGGCAATAACAATCTCGCAATCGTTTTTAATTTTGTCGGCGAGTTCATATAAAAATTCAATGTTTTTTCCGGGTTCCAAAGTTCCGACAAATAAAACAAACGGTTTCGTTAAACCGAATTTTGATTTGAATTTTTCTATTATTCCATCGCCTATAGATTTATCAAGCAAAGAATTTCCGGAATAATTAATTATTTTTATTTTTTGTTCGACGCCGTTATAGCCGTAAAATCTTTTTAAATCGTTCATGGTGGATATAGTCGGAACGAATATTTTATCGGCGATTTTAACGCTTTTAGAAACATAATAATTATAATAAATTTGTTTTGAAATAGAATATCTTGAAAAAAATAATTTAAACATAACGTCGTGGAGAGTCAGAAATTGTCCGCCCTTGTAATTGACGGGCAGAATATTAGAAAACGAATGAACAATATCCGGTTTTATATTATCTAAAATACGCGGCAGTTTAAATTGTTCAAAAAAAATCCGTTTAAATTTAGAGCCGAAATCAAAGGTTTTCCAGATATAATTTTTTTTTTTACAATTAATTCTCGTCAAAGCGTTATTATAAAAAGTTTTATCGGAAAAAATTATAAATCTTAAATCTTCGCATTCAGGCAAAAAATTCAAAACATTTAAGGAATAAGTTCCGGCTCCGGAATAAATGTTTGAAACCGATAAAATATTTAAAACTATTGTTTTCATATTATTTGAAATCTTAATTGGACAGTTCGATTAATCTGCGGTATATATCCGAATGTTTAGAAATCATATCTTCGAGTTTGAATTCCTTAAAAGATTTTTTTATGTTTTCAGTCATAGTTTTGTATAATTCTTCGTTTTCCGCGAGGTTTTTGATTTTTTCGGCAAACGAAACATAATCGGCGACAGGCAACAAATATCCGTTGATTCCGTCGTAAATAATTTCCGGTATTATTCCTGTTTCTGAAGCCACTACCGGTTTGTAGAATTTTTGAGCTTTTAAAAGAGGAAGCGGAAAAGCGCAATATCTGTAAGGCAGAGCCATAATGTCAATGGCTTGTATTACGTCGTTAGGCGAATAATAGTTTTCCACCACAGCGATATCTTCCGCGACATTTTTTTGATTCAAATATATTTGAAGCTGCTCGCTTTGTTCTCCGTAAACCGCGAATTTAACGGGCGAATCGGGATATTTAGTTTTGAATTCTTCTACTATTTTCATATAAACGTCGTATCCGTTTCTTAGTCTGTCAAAACTTCCGAACAAGCAGACTATTTTTATTTTTTTTGATTCGGCACCAATAATTTTTTTTCTGATTTTTTCTTTTTCCTCCGCATTAGTCAAGGTATTGTCGTAATCAAGGCCGGGATAAATAACTGAGGTTTTGGAAGGCGGAACACCAAGATGCAAATAATCGCTCATAATATTTTTAGTAGGGCAGATATTAAAATCATTGAATAAGAATAATTTTTTTTCCAAATAACTGATAATATGTTTGATAAATCTTGTTTTAAATGGCATAAACATGGACATCAACACAAAATATCTTGAAGAAACGGAATTAATAATATTTTTTTTATTTTTAAAAGTCAAATATACGAATAGATTAGAGAGCAAGTCGTGAGTATGAATCAAGTCGAATTTATTTTCAGAAATAAAACTTTTAAACCTTTTAAAAGATCTGAAAAAATTCGGGTTGTTGAAATTTATATAAAGAATTTTAATATTGCGCTCTTTTAATTTTTCGAGAAGCGGATTATAACCCGGAGTGATTATTGTGATTTCAAAACCGTCGAGCGCGGATAAACCGTAGTTTAAAAGATAAAAAAAATATTCCTGACCTCCGCGTCCCGACATTGCGTTCCTTGATTGAATTATCTGTAAAATCCGGATTTTCATAATATTATTCAATATCAGACAATAACTAATAATTTTTTCGCGTCAATAGATTAAACGCTTTCAAGGATTTTATCGCGAATTCAATCTGCTCGTCTTCTTTAGTCGCTCCGTTATACGCGGCTTCGACGTCGGGTTCGATTCCTTTGCCGTGAATACAAATATTTGCCGGCGTATAATAATAGGCGTTTGTCAGTTTCAAACCGCTTTTATCGGAAAAAGAAAACAACTGCTGAACCGATCCTTTTCCGAAAGTTTTTTTTCCGATGATTACAGCCCGGTTGTGGGCTTTTAAAGCTCCTGTAACAATTTCAGAGGCGCTTGCGCTTAATTCGTTCACAAGCAGGACTAAAGGAAGCGAACAAACCGGATTTCCGTTTGTGTAATAGTCGGATATTGTCTTGTCGTTTCTGTCTTTGGTATAAACCACCTGTTTTTGACCGCTGATAAAATAACCTGAGATTTCCACTGCCGCTGTCAGCAACCCGCCCGGATTGCTTCTTAAATCAAAAATAATTCCGCTCACTCCGCTATCCGTAAGAATCATTAAATTTTCTTTAACGTCTTTCGCGGATAATTCCGTGAAAGAATCAAGACGCAGGTAACCTATTGAATCGGATAAAATTTTATGTCGCGCCTGAGACAATTCAATTTCGTCGCGTATCACTGTTATTGTCAGCGGTTCGGTTTCAGAATTGTCGCCGGGTAATCTGCGTATCGTTAAAATTACTTTGGAACCAACCTCGCCGCGCAGATAATCCTTAGCTTCGTCAAAAGGCATATTTTTTGCGTCCGTATCGTCGATTTTTAATATAATATCTTTTGGAAGAAGTCCCGCGATTTTAGCCGGACAATTCTTTACCGGCAGCAAATCGATAATCTGAAGATACGAATCGCCTGCGGATTCATCGTTATAAACTCCAATTTGAATTCCAATCCCTCCGAAATGCGATTTGATTTTATCCTGAAATTGTTCGTTTTCTTTTGCTTCCATATAGACCGAATAAGGGTCGTCGAGAGATTTCAACATTCCTTCGATGGCGCTTTTTATGAGTTTTTTATCGTCCGGTTTAGATATATGCTGACGTTGAATCTTAATCAAAATTTCCTGGAATTTTTTCAAGTCTTCGATTATATTGGAATTGACGGATTCATATATTCCGAAAATTAAAATTAAAACCTGAATAACCAATATTTTTTTGAAAGCCGCGAATAACTCTATCATAAAATTAGTATTCCACTACCGATTCAGAATTAATTTTAGCTGATTTGATTTGATAAAAACCGTTGAATTCTCTTATAATTTCAACCGGCGTTGAGATGATTTCATTTTTAATTTTCAATCTCAAGGAAATTGTTCCTGATTCGTTTTTAAAAACCGAACTTTCCGGAACCAATATCGCGCCGTTCAAATTATTATTCCCGCAGGACAATATTATTCTCGCGAACATTCCTGATTTCAGAAATCCGGAATTGTTTTCTATTCGGACTTTTATTCTGAAATTACGTTCCGGCATTTCCGCTTCCGAACTGATGAATTCGACTTTGCCTTTAAATGTTTTAGGGACGGCGTCGCTTATAATTTCGACTTCCTGTCCGTAAAAAATATTTAAAATATCCTCGGAAGAAGCGAAAAATTCAGCGTATAAATTAATATCGTCCAATAATTCGCATACTGAAGCTCCCTGATTAAGCATTTCTCCTTTATTGACAAAAACTTTCGATATCGAACCGGTAAAAGGAGCGAGAACCGTTTTATTATCCAAATTTATTTTTTTTATTTCGGCAGCCACTAAAGATTTTTTATATTGAAGCTCAGCATTAATTTTATCTTCTTCGGCGATTTTTTTGTCCCATTCGCCGATATCTTTTACAATCAGGCGATAAGAGGCTTCAGCTTTGTTTAACGCCGTTTCCGAAAGTTTGACGTTATTTTCAGCTTGCAGTTTTTGTTCTTTTGTCACAGCCGCCTGACTGAATAAGGAAGCCTGAAGTTCGCTTTGGCGAAGCGCGTCTTCATAATTCAATCTTGCTTCTTTAACCGCCGCCGCCGCTTTGTCGACCTCGTTTTTATCGGGCTTTTCAAATGTTTTATTATAAGCCGCTTCAGCTCTAATTTTATTCGATTCGGATATTTCAACGGAAATCATCGATTCGTCGTATTGAAGTTTTTCAAGTCTGAAATCTAAAGCGAGAATTTCCGCGTTTTCATTGACCTTATCGCCTTCCCGAACGTTTAACTCCGAAATTTCTCCGGAGCTTTTTGTTTTCAAAGTTATTTTATTGTCGGTTATTATATTTCCAATATATTCAATTCTATTCTTTAAATTTTTGGAAATCACCCTTGTAAATTCCGCGTCAGCCGGCGAAACGCCGCAGACCGCGGTAAAAAATAATACGAATAAAAAAATGAATTGTTTTTTCATCGTCTTTTTTCTCCTAAACCGAATTTCATTTGCAAAAAAAATAAATGTAGCGGTGTTTTTTTTCCTTGCTCCGAATTATATTTTTTATCGTTTCCTTGTCTATTTTGATTTTATATCAATATTATAATTCAGTCCGAGACTTTTTTTAAAATTCAATTCGGAAACAGTATAATTGTATTGCGATTGAATATATCTCAATCTGTTATTTAAAAGCGTTTTTTGAGACGCAAGATAATCTTTATACAATATTATTCCTTTTTCGTAATTCACTCTTTGAATTTTTAATTCTTCGGCGTTTTGATTGATTCTGTCGTTTATGAGTTCAAGATTATTTATGGATTCTATGAAATCGTTAAACATTCTTCTTATTTCAATGCCGATTTGAAATACGCAATGTTTTTTTTCCGCTTCGAATTTTTTTACCGCCAAATCGGATTGTTCGATAAGTTTCTTATCTTTCCATCCCTCGAAAATATTGAGTTCAACCGCAAGTTTTAATTTCCATTCTTTATCTTCATCGCTTAGCGAATAATGATGGCTGTTTAAAAATCCATACATTGCGTTTGTTTTAATTTTTGGTTTATAATATCGCGACCTTGCCATTTTATTGTCGAATCCGGCAATTTCTTTTTGAACATCGATTTGTTTCAGCTCGGGTCTATTGCTCATGCCGATAGCTATTAAATCCGCGATTTTATAATCAACGGTTTTCGGCGGTTCAAAAAAACGCCGTTTGGCAATAATCGGGGCATTATAGTTTTTATTCATATAAGCGTTCAATACCGATCTTGCAAGTTCAAGATTTCTCAATTCGGTTTCATAATCGAACTGCGCCTGTTTTAATTCGTTTTCGGCGTTAAAAACTCCGGATTTGATTTCTACGCCTTTGCTGATTTGCGAAATTGTGAACCGTAAGTTTTCCTGATTATAATCAAGCGCGTTCTTTCTGATTTTTACAAGTTCATCGTATAGTATATAATCAAAATAAGATTTTAATAGTTCATATTGAAAATCCAATTTATCGCATTTGAGATTAGATTCTTTCAATTTGGCAGTTATTTTTTTTTGATTGGCTTTTGCCGTCGAATAACCTCCGTCCCAAATCAGATATTCGGATATAAGCGAAATATTACAGCCGGTTCCGAATCCAATCGGAGTGGAATTTTGAGCTTGTTGCCCGCCAAGACCCATTGACGCCGCCGAAATTTCGTCCGTGGAATCTTCCGAGTATCCGATTTCGAGTTTCAATTTTGGAAGATAATCCGAGCGTTCGACGTAATACGCTTTATTTTCTATTTGCGTTTCAAGTTCGTCTTTGATAAATTCATTGTTTGCCGCATAAGCCGCGTTCATTACGTCTTCGATTGTATAAACGTAAATCCTTGCGGAATCAGCGGTTTGAACCGTATCGGCGGCGGATTTTTCGTCAACCAAAAATATATTATTGAATTTATTTTGCCGGTCGGTTCCGTCTTCGCCGGAGCCTATAATATTGTCAATTGAAGGCAAAACGGCTGAAACGGGAAGACATGGAGCAAAACAAAATAATAAAATTAATGCAATAAATTTTTTCAAGATTGAAATACCCCTTTGTTTCTTAGTATCAATAATGAAATATCGTCGAATTGATCGCGGTCTCCGCAGAATTTTTTTATTTCTTCAATCAAAGAATTTCTCATATCTTTTAATTTCATATCAAACGATTTTTTTATAAAATTATGAAGACGGTCTTCTCCGAATTGGTCTTCGTTTTCGTTTATGCATTCGGTAACGCCGTCAGTATATAAGAACAGGATATCTCCGCATTCAAGAAAACGTTTATGCTCGAACAATTCAATGTCTTCAAGCATACCCAAAACTATGCCGTCGGATTCAAGCAGTTTAATTTCTTTGTCGGAAGCAGAACATATTATCGGCTCGTTATGTCCGGCGTTCACGTATGTCAACTCAAAAGTCTTGACATTGTATTTTAAAGCAAAAACCGTTATGAATAAGTCTACCGCAAGCTCATTAATCATAAAATTATTTATTTTAAAAAAAAGGTCTTTTATATCTAAATCATCCGGATGAGCGCTTACCGAAGCTCTGATAAAAGTCATAAGAACCATAGTTAGCGACGCGGCGCCTACGCCTTTTCCGGACACGTCCGCTATCAGCATAAACATTTCGTTTTCGTTAAGTTTGATGCATTCGAAAAAGTCTCCGCCCGCGATTCTTGCCGGCACGCTTTTACCGCTTAATTCAATATTTGAAAAATACTCGAATTTTTTCGGCAATATGGACATTTGAAGAGATTGGGCTATTTTTATTTCCTGTTCAAATTTTTCTTTTTCAATTCCCGCTTTTATAAGTCTTGCATTTTCAATGGCGAGAGCCGCCATATGAGCCATTACTGAAAATAAGGTTAAATCGTCGTTATTAAAAGGATTGCCGCCTCTTTTATTTAAAACTTGGAGAACGCCGATTATTTTATCTTTTACTTTCAAAGGCACGCATAAAATCGATTTCGTTTTAAACGTCGATTTCTCGTCCGCTTTTTTATAAAAACGCTCGTCTTTTGACACGTCTTCGATTATCAGAGGTTTGTCGTTTTCAGCAACCCAGCCGGCAATTCCTTTGCCTACCGGAACCCGTATCTCTTTTAATTTGGAAGACGTCGAACCGGTAACAACGGAAAAAACAAGTTCGTTTGTCTTTACGTCGAGAAGCATCAGAGAACTCGCTTCAGCGTTCATTATTTCAGACGACAAACTCATTATGGTCGAAAGCAATTCGGATAACTCGAATGAAGAATTAAGTATCGTGCCTATTTTTTTTATCGTTGATAAGGTTTCTTGAAGCGTCAAAACGCCCGTATCTTTCATTTCAGTTTTATCCTTAAAAATTAACTATTTAAAGCCGTATCCGCGTCGGGAAAAATCGCAAGAGCTTTATCAAGTCCTGATACTTTGAGAATTTTTAACACGCTTTCATTTAAACCGCATAGTTTTATGAAACCGGACTGCGCTTTAGCTTTTTTTAACGCGGTTACTAATGTTCTTAATCCTTGACTGCTGATATAGCTTACGTCGGTAAAATCAAGTATCATTTTTTGCTGACCAATGTCGATATTAGTATAAACTTCATTTTCAAAAATATTATAAGTGTATGAATCTATTCTGCCGTTGACAGAAACTATCGTAACTCCTTTATCTTCTTTTAAAACGCTTGAAACTTCCATATTTTATTTTCCTCCGCAATGTTTTATAATATTTTTTTTTCAATTATCAGACGGTTTTTCGAGCCGGACGTATATTCATAATTAATATTTGTGGCAACTTCTTTGACGAATCTTATTCCTAAACCGCCGATTGGCAAATCTTCAACTTCAACGTTATAATCAGGCATTTTATTGTATTCAATCATATTGAATTCAGTCCCGGAATCTTCAATAATTATGAACAAAGAATCTTTTTCAATATACGATTCAAAAAAAAACTGTTTGGTTTTATCGCGGTTGTAGGCGTATTTTATGACATTGCTAATCATTTCATCTACTATCAAACAAACGTCGTTGATTTTTTCAGGGTCGCAGTTCAGTTTCGCCAGATCTTCTTTAAGTTTTCCGATTATAAATCCTATCGACGTAAAAGATGAGTAAAAATTATTTTTTATTAAAATATCCATAATTAAAATCCTTTTTAATATATTTCAAATAAAATTTATATCCCCAAATTATCTTTTACGATTATAATATGTATTCTGCCGGGAATACTCTGATATCCCATAATTGAAGTATTGCAGCATATTCTCGATTCTGTCTGACAATCCGAACAATCTCCGGTTTTTACGCAAGGCGCGTTCCTGTTTAAACGTTTGCAATTTTGAGGCGCCGTATAATGTTTGATTTTCCAAACTGCAGCGTCAGCGTCTTTTACGATTTTGTTTATGCCGGCTATTATCAATACTTTTTTGGGACCGAACATCATAGCCGCTATTCTATTTGAATAACAATCGATATTTACAAGCAAACCGTCTTCGGTTATCGAGTTTGTAGAAGTTAGATACGCGTCTGAAAGAAGACTTTGCCTTCTTTGCTCCAATACGATTTCCCGAGCGAGAGTTTTATCGGGAAAATTAATGACGTTAAAATTTTTTTCTTTGAGAAAGAAAGGAATATTAAGTTCGGTTAAAGTGAGGCTGCCGCCTAAACCTATGGAGTCTTCCGGTTTAAGCAATGAAAATATAATATCAGGGACCGAATTTGTATTGTCGGTCAAATAAACGGTAAATCTGTTTTTTTCAAGATTGCGTTTTACAAATTCTAATTTTTTTTCCCAATACCAAATCGAATATTCATTCATATCTCGATATTTTATTTAATAAAAAAAATATGTCAAAAGAAAAATTTAATTAATCAAAACTAAACAAATCCGGAAAAGTAAGTTTATGTTTAAATTTGGAAACTGCGAAAGAAAATAAAAAACTTGATAAAATCGCCAATCTAATATATTTTACCATAAAATAAATGTTATTATAAGGCGTAAAAAATTATGGACAATTCAATTCTTGATTTAATTTTTCGCGGAACCGAAGAAGTGATTCCAAAAGACGATTTTTTAAAACGTCTTGAAAAAAGCGAAACGTTAAAAATCAAATTCGGCGCGGACCCTACGGCTCCTGATTTGCATCTGGGGCATACCGTAGTTTTACGTAAATTGCGCGTTTTTCAAAAACTCGGTCATAAGATTCAGTTGATAATCGGAGATTTTACGGCTCAGCTCGGAGATCCGTCCGGCAGGTCTGTCACAAGACCGCCGTTAAAAAAAGAGGAAGTAATAAAAAACGCGGAGACATATAAGGAGCAGGTTTTCAAAATACTTGATCCTCAAAAAATTGAAAACATTTATTACAACAGCGAATGGCTTGAGAATATGAATTTCAACGACGTAATAAAACTCTGTTCGAAATATACCGTTGCAAGAATGCTTGAGAGAGACGATTTTTATAAAAGATATTCGGGAAGACAACCTATATGCATTCATGAATTTCTATATCCTTTGATTCAAGGATATGATTCGGTTGTTTTAAAATCGGATTTAGAGATTGGCGGCACAGACCAGAAATTCAATCTGCTTGTGGGAAGAGATTTGCAGGAAGACGCGGGTTTAAGACCTCAAATAATAATGACGATGCCCATATTGCCCGGAACGGACGGCATAAAAAAAATGAGTAAAAGTTATGGAAATTACATAGGTTTGAACGAAACTTCAAAAGATATGTTCGGAAAACTTATGTCGATAACGGACGATTTGATGTTCACATATTTTGAACTTTTGACGGAGATTCCCACTCAAGAATTAAACGAATACAAAATGGAAATCAAACTCAACAAACTAAATCCGCGCGATTTGAAAGAAAAACTCGCGAAAAATATTGTCGCGGATTATTTTGGCGAAACTATTGCGAATTACGAAGCTGACGAATTTAAAAAGGTGTTTTCGAACAGACAGAATCCCGACGAAGCGCCGGAATTTATTATACCCTTTGACCGGATTTCAGAAGGGCAATGCGACGCAATGACAATAATGAAACATACGGGCGCGTTTCCTTCCAACGGCGAAATCAAACGCCTGATTAAACAAGGCGGATTAAAAATCAACGACGCAAAAGTCAACGATATAAACGACAAATTCGACATTTTTCCGGGAATGATAGTTAAAGCCGGAAAATTCAAATTTTTCAAATTAAAATAATAAGAAGTAAAATTCTATTTAATTTTTTTACATTTGGCGGCGACGTAGGAAATATGAAAAAAAACGCTTTTACATTATTTTTTGCAAGTTTTATTATACTATTTATAGAACTTACTCTCATAAGATATTTATCGTCCAATATACATCTTCTCGGATTTTTTTCAAACACTGTGTTGTTAGCTTCATTTCTCGGAATGGGAATAGGATGTCTTTTAAAAAAAAGGTTCGGAAGTTCCGATTATATTTTTCCGTTTCTTATTATAGGACTTATAATAGCGTCAATCATATTTTATCAAAAAAATATTTATCTAAGTCTGGGAGGCATGACTTCTAAAAGCGATATTTTTTTTGGCGGTATCTTTTATCCGCGCCGCGTATTGAAAATCCCAATATATCCCGCTTTAGCGGCAATATTTATTCTTGTTACTTTTATTTTAATTTTACCGGCAAGATATTTAGGAATATATTTTGACAAATTTAAACCTTTAACAGCTTATAAATACAATATTCTCGGAAGCATATTCGGCATAGCGTTTTTTTCTTTATTTTCATATTTTTCTGTCAATCCGTTTTGGTGGTTTTTAATAATATTCATCGTTTGCGGATTTATCATAGAATTTAGAATTAAAAAAATAGTATTATGGATTTTATGTCTTATTCTTGCGCTCGCCGCGTTATATAAGTTTGAATATTCGGATAATTTTTCAAAAATAATATGGAGTCCATATTATAAAATAAGGATTCAAAACAACATTATAAGCGTTAACAATATGCATCATCAGCAGATACAAACTCCTAAAGAAATCGGGAGTTTTCTTTATAACTATCCGTATATGCTTATGCGCGAGAGTCAAAAAAAAATCAAAGACGTTTTGATAATAGGCGCGGGAAGCGGAAACGACGTAAGCGCCGCCGTACTGAACAATGCTGAAAATATAGACGCCGTAGAAATAGACCCCGTTATCGGAGAAATAGGGAAAAAATCGCATCCGTTCAAACCTTACGGTTATAAAAACGTAAATTTCTATTGCGACGACGGAAGATCTTTTTTAAAAAAAACGCAAAAGAAATACGATATTATAATTTACGCTCTCGTAGATTCGCTGACAATGCTTTCCACATATTCGAGCATCCGTTTAGAGAATTATTTATTCACGGAAGAAGCATTTAAAGAAATTAAAAATTGTTTAAAAGAAGACGGAACCTTCATAGTCTACAATACTTTTATTGAGAATTGGCTTGCGGTAAAATTATACCAAATGCTCGGTTCTTCTTTTGGAACCAATCCGTTAATGACAGCTTATCCGGCTTCTGAACACATTTCGATTCAGGATAAACCTCATCAGAATTTAACTTTTTTTATAGTTGAAAAAAAAGATAAAAAAATAGCTCAATTATTTGAACCTAACAAAGTTTTTATTTTAGACAACGTATCCGAATTCGATAAACCGCAAAAAATTCTATTTGCGTCTTATGAAGAAAGTAAAAATTATTACAATAAAAATTCCATAGTTTTATTCAATACAAAAATTACCGATAAAGAAATTCTGCGGTCATCAATCGACGATTGGCCTTTCTTATATTTAAGAAATAATAAGGTTCCTTTTCATACTGTTACCGGAATTTTAATTATTCTAATACTTTCTATTTTAATGATTATACCCGCCGCAAAAATAAAAAAAATCGACTCGGACAACATAATATTTCTGCTTCTCGGATGCGCATTTATGATTCTTGAAACTAAAAGCGTAACAGTGTTTGCATTGCTTTTCGGAACAACGTGGTTTGTAAATTCTATTGTGTTTTTCGGAATACTTGTTATTGCTTATTTTTCAAATTTAATTATTATAAAACGCCCGAACACAAATGTTTTCATTTTGTATTTTGGCATAACCGCGACGTTTGCGGCGGCTTATTTAATACCGGTAAACAGTTTGTTAAATCTTAATATTTTTCTTAAAACTGCCGCGATAATAATAATTACGTTTCTTCCTATTTTATTTGGCAGTATGCTTTTTTCCAAATTTTTCAAGAACAATTCGGAAAGCTCGGTTAATTTGGGGTTCAATCTTTTCGGAGTAATACTTGGCGGGTTAATAGAAAATGTTTCTCTTATTACCGGATACAGGCAATTAATTGTTATAATACTTGTTTTATATTTAATAACAGCTTTTTCATTTAGAAAAGCGAGATAATAATTTTTTGAACGAGAAAGAAAATTTTCAAAACAAGGGTTCTATCTTATTGCAATTTTTAAGATTAATTATAAAATTCAAAAATGGATTATTCTTTGAATCGACAAAATCTAATAAATAAATTTAAAATTTTCTGTTTTGATTTTGACGGAGTAATCGTAGAATCGTCTTTAATAAAAACCGAAGCTTACAAAGATTTATTTTTTAAATATTTCCCTGAAAAAATCGACGCTATAATCAAGTATCATCTTGAAAACTCAGGGGTTGTTAGATACAAGAAAATAAAAGATATTTGCGAAAACATAATCAAAATCGAATATACTGAAGAACTCGAAAAAAAACTTGTGGAAGAATACGAACTTGAAATTTTCAAAAAGGTGGTCGAATGCGAATATGTCGCTGGCGTTATTGATTTTCTCGATTATTTAAAATCAACCGGTAGAAAAATTTTTGTCGTATCAGGAACGCCGGACATAGAATTAAAAAAAATAATTGAAACAAGAAAAATCAGCGGATATTTTTCCGAGATATTCGGCGGCGGCAGGGAAAAAGATTATTGGATAAATCATATTCTTTCAATAACAAATAGCAGACCTGAAGAACTTATTTTCATCGGCGACGGTTTCAACGATTACGAAGCCGCAGAAAAAACAGGCGTTGAATTCATATTCAGGATTACCGGCGAAAACAATCATCTTCTTGAAAAAATTAAATGTTTGCAAATAATAGAAAATTATTCTAATTTTATTAAATAAAAAAGGCGGTAAAAATTATGAAAGCATTATTATTAACAAACGAATATCCTCCTTATATTTACGGAGGCGCCGGCGTGCACGTCGAATATTTGAGCCGCGAATTATCAAAACTTATCGATGTGGAAGTGCGTTGTTTCGGCGACCAGAAGATTTCAGGGAAATCGTTAACCGCTACCGGTTATTTATACGACAAATCGCTTTTTAAAACCTGTCCGAAATTACTGGAATCGCCTCTGTCGGCAGTTATGCGCTGCCTAAATTTTAACAGCGAAAACATTGACGCAAACGTAGTTCATTGTCATACATGGTATACTCATTTTGGCGGAATACTTGCAAAAAAAAATTACGGAATACCGCTTGTAATAACAACTCATTCGCTTGAACCGCTTCGGCCGTGGAAGCGAGAACAGTTGGGATTAGGCTATGATTTTTCGTGTTGGGTTGAAAAAACCGCGCTTGAAATGGCTGACGCAATTATTTCCGTTTCCAAAGAAACTACGTCTGACATATTAAAATATTTCGACGTAAAAAAAGAAAACATAAAAATGATACCGAACGGTATCGACACTGAAGAATATCAAAAAACTCATGAAAAAAATTGTTTTTCAAAATTCGGAATAGACGCGGATAAACCGTATGTTTTATTCGTAGGCAGAATAACAAGACAAAAAGGAATTATCCATCTTGTGAACGCGATAAAATATTTATCGCCGGAAATTCAAGTTGTGTTATGCGCCGGAATGCCTGACACTCCGGAAATCGGAACTGAAATGGAACGGGCGGTGAACGAGATTAAGAAAACAAGAAAAAACATAGTATGGATTATGGAAATGGTGGATAATAAAACCAAAATAGAATTATATTCAAACGCCGCCGTGTTCTGCTGTCCGTCCATTTACGAACCTTTCGGAATCATTAATCTTGAAGCAATGGCTTGCGAAACTCCGGTGGTTGCCAGCTCTGTCGGCGGTATGAAAGAGGTTGTTGTAAATAAAGAAACCGGACTGCTTGTCGAACTTGACCAGCTCGACGCGGCTCCGTTTGAGCCGAAAGTTCCGGATAAATTTTCGCGCGACCTTGCCTCCGCGATAAATAAATTATTTGCGGATCCTGATTTGAGAAAAAAAATGGGAGCCGCCGGAAGAAAAAGGGTCGTTGAAAATTACAGCTGGACCTCGGTAGCGGAAAAAATTGTTAAATTATATAAATCATTGATTTCAAAATAAAATGGAAATTCTGAATTATCTGAATAAAATTCAAAATTATTTTCATACCGGAATATCGACCGAACATACATACAGAAACGATTTGCAAAATTTAATCGCCTGCATGAAAAAGGATATTAGCGTAATAAACGAGCCAAAACATCAAAAATGCGGGGCGCCGGATTTTATTATCCAAATAAAAGATATTCCAATAGGTTACGCAGAAACAAAAGACATTGGAACGAATTTAGATAAAACTGAAAAAAGCGAACAACTTGAACGTTATATTTCAGCGCTTGACAATTTCATACTAACCGATTATCTGGAATTCAGATTTTTTTTATTCGGAAAAAAAGTAAGACAAATCAAGATAGGCGAAGTTATTGACGGCAAAATAAAACTTTTTTCTGAAAACTACGATTTATTAAAAAAACAATTAATCGAATTTTGTTCTTTTAAAGGGCAGACAATAAAATCAAGTCAAAAACTTGCCGGAATAATGGCTCAAAAAGCCAGATTAATGAAAGACGTAATATTTAAAATTGTATCCGAATCTTCCGAAAAAAACACATTAAAAAATCAATTAGATAGCATCAGACAAGTATTGATAACAAATCTCGGCGAAAAGGCGTTTTCAGATATTTACGCGCAGACAATCGCTTACGGACTGTTTGCCGCGCGTTTAAATGACTCAACGCTTTCAGATTTTTCGCGGCAGGAAGCTCTATTTCTTGTTCCAAAAACAAATCCTTTTTTAAGACAGTTATTCACTTATGTAGCAGGACCGGAACTCGATGAACGCGTGGTCTGGATAGTCAATGACTTAGCCGATATTTTAAGAGCAACCGACATTAAAACAATAATTTCAGATTTCGGAAAAATCATTAGTCAGAACGATCCGTTTCTGCATTTTTACGAAACTTTTTTATCTGAATATGACGAAGCATTACGAAAATTACGCGGCGTATATTACACGCCTGAACCGGTAGTAAATTTTATTGTCCGCGCAGTTGACGAAATTTTAACGGCTGAATTTAAATTAGACGCCGGCATTGCTGATACCGGAAAAATAGAGATTGAAATTGAAAAAGCCGGCTATTCAAAAAGAGTAAAGGAAAAAGTTCACCGGGTTCAAATACTTGACCCTGCGGCAGGCACAGGCGCGTTTTTATCTGAAATAGTAAAACAAATTTATAAAAAATTTGAAAATCAAAAAGGCGTTTGGAACAGTTATGTAGAAAATAATTTAATTCCGCGTCTACATGGATTTGAGATATTAATGGCTCCATACACAATGTGTCATCTGAAAATTGAAATGATGTTACGCCAGCTTGGTTATCAATCATGCAATACGCAACAGCGGCTACGCGTGTTTTTAACAAACAGTTTGCAGGAAGCGCATCCTGATACCGGTTCGCTTTTTACAAGCTGGCTTGCAAATGAAGCAAATGAAGCAAATATAGTAAAACGCGATACGCCTGTTATGGTAGTTTTAGGTAATCCGCCTTATAGCGGACATTCTGCAAACAAAGGCGAATGGATAGAAGCAAAACTTGACGATTATAAAAAAGAACCGTCAGGCGGAAAATTACAAGAAAAAAATCCAAAATGGATAAACGATGATTATGTTAAATTTATAAGATTCGGCGAACTGCTGATAGAAAAAAATAATGAAGGGATACTCGCATTTATCAACAATCATAGTTTTCTTGACAATCCTACATTTCGCGGTATGCGCTGGCATCTGCTCAACACTTTTGATAAAATCTATATTATTGATTTGCACGGTAATACTAAAAAAAAGGAAATATGTCCCGATGGCTCGCTTGACCAGAATGTCTTTGATATCCAACAGGGCGTAAGCATAAATATTTTTGTTAAAACATCGCGCAAAAAAAAGAATGAACTGGCGGAAGTATATGCGTTTGATTTGTTCGGCAGCCGAGATTACAAATCCGAATTTTTATTAAAACATAATTTAAAAAATATTAAATTTAAAAAACTACAATTTTGTCCGCCGCAGTATTATTTCACATATAAAGATTTTTCGTCGCAAAAAAAATTTAATAAAGGTTTTTCAATAAATGAATTATTTAAGATTAATTCCGTCGGAATAGTCACGGCGCGCGATGAATTCACAATAAAATTCAATTCGGAAGATTTAAAAAAAAGTATTGCTGATTTTTTGCGGACGGACGATGAAATAGCTCGCATAAAATTTAATTTGGGTAAAGACGCGCAAGATTGGACAATTAAAACCGCAAAAAACGATTTAGAAAAAACATGGCCGAATTTTAAATTGATTACAGAGATTAATTACAGGCCTTTTGATACGAGATATACGTATTATACAGGAAATTCAAAGGGATTTCATTGCAGAGCGAGAGAAAACGTGATGCGGCATTTTTTGAACGGACCAAACTTAGGATTGATATCTATAAGACGTTCGAGAAGTCCCGAACCCTGGAGAGAAATATTCGCGACCAACAAAATAATCGCCGGAGCCACTTCGATTTCAGCGCTGGATATTAATTATCTTTTTCCGTTGTATTTATATCCGGAATTTAATTTGCAGCGCAGATTGTTTGGCGATTCGGGATACGAACGCATACCGAATTTGAATTCGGAAATTATTAAACGATTTTCAGAAAATTTAAATTTAAAATTTTCAAACGAAAAAGAAAATTCAAAAAATACTTTTGCGCCGGTTGACGTATTCGATTATATCTACGCTATCCTGCATTCAAATGGATACCGTGAAAAATATAAAGAATTTCTAAAAACGGATTTTGCAAGAGTTCCGTATCCGGCTGATAAAAAACAATTTTGGCATGCCGTAAAATTCGGAGCTGAACTCAGGCAGCTGCATTTATTGGAAAGCGATAAACTTAAAAAATTTATCACAGCTTATCCAAAAAACGGAGATAATGTTATAACTCGTTCTATACGCCAATCCGATTTTGAAATGACAGATTTGAAAAAAAGACTCGGGCGAATATGGATTAATGATTATCAATATTTTGAAGGAATCCCTTTCAATGCATGGAATTATTTTATAGGCGGCTATCAACCGGCTCAGAAATGGCTAAAGGACAGACGCGGCAAAGCATTAACGGTTGAAGAAATATTTTATTATCAAAAAATCATATCGGCGTTATTTGAAACGGAAAAAATAATAAATGAAATCGATCATAATTTAAAAATTTAATTCAAAAAAATTTAAAGGAGAAAAACTTTTATGGAAAAATTAAGCGTTATGATTGAAAATGTTTATCCCGAACTTGACGGGGGCAGGTATCCGGTTAAACGCGAAACCGGCGACTGGTTTGAAGTAACGGCGGATATTTTTCAGGAAGGGCATGAATCTCCTGAAGCCGTATTAAAACACAGAAAAAAAGGAGAATCGAAATGGAGCGAATCTCCGATGAAATTTATAGATAACGATATGTGGCGCGGCGGATTTAATCTGCCTGAAACCGGAATATACGAATACACAATCTCCGCCTGGCCTGAAAAAAATAAGGAGATTGTATCTAATTACGACAGGATTCTTGAAGTCAAAGTCGATCCGGTTATTGCAAGGTATGCGGCGTGGTATGGGATGTGGCCTCGTTCTCAGGGAACAATTCCGAATCAGAGCGCTACATTCAAGGATATGGAAAATCGTCTTAAAGAAATTCATTGGATGGGATTTGACGTTGTTTATCTTACCCCGATACATCCTATCGGCAAAACTCATAGAAAAGGCGCGAATAACGCTTTAGTTGCAAAACCCGGAGAACCCGGATGTCCCTACGCTATTGGAAACGAGCTTGGAGGCCATTGCGCTATCGAACCCGGACTCGGAACCGTCGAAGACTTCAAGCATTTCGTAAGCGAAGCAAAAAAATATAATATGGAAGTCGCTCTGGACATAGCTCATACCTGTTCGCCGGATCATCCATATGCAAAAGAGCATCCCGATTGGTTTTATAGAGAACCGGACGGAAAAATAAAATGCGCGGAAAATCCGCCGAAACGATATGAAGATATTTATCCTTTTAATTTTTACAGCGAAGACTGGAAAAATTTATGGGAAGAATTAAAACAAATATTCATATTCTGGATTAAACTCGGCGTAAAGATATTCCGTATAGATAATCCCCATACAAAACCTTTCGCGTTCTGGAACTGGATAATAAGCGAAGTTCAGAAAGAATATCCTGACGCGGTTTTTTTATCTGAAGCGTTCACAAGACCGAAAGTTATGAAAGCGTTGTGCAAAAGCGGTTTTACTCAGACATACACATATTTTACATGGAGAAATTTCAAACAGGAAATCACCGATTATTTCAGCGAAATAACCACTCCTCCCGTATCGGAATATCTTCGCGGAAATTTATTTACAAACACGCCGGATATACTGTCGGAAATACTGCAATACGGCGGCAGACCCGCTTTCAAACTTAGAGCCGCGTTAGCCGCGACGCTTTCATCGTTGTGGGGATTATACAACGGTTTTGAATTATGCGAAAATAAAGCGGTTCCGGGAAAAGAAGAATACGCGGATTCCGAGAAATATCAATATAAAGTCTGGGATTGGGACAGACCCGGCAATATAAAAGAGTTTATTAGAAAATTGAACATGATTCGTAAAGAAAATCCCGCGTTGCATTACTATAAAAATTTGAAATTCTACAGAGCGGACAACGATAATATAATTTTTTACGGTAAAACATCGCCGGATATGAGCAATACGGTTTTAACCGCCGTGAACCTCGACCCGTATCATACTCACGAAGCCGGATTGTTTATTCCGATTTATGAATTAGGAATAAAACCGGATCAAACTTTTATTTTGTATAACCTGATTACAGGAGAAAGAACAATGACGCGCGGAGAATATTTTAGAATTAAATTGGAACCGAACAACGAACCGGCGCTCATATTTAAACTTGAGAGATGGGCGAGCCGGGAAAATAATTTCGATTATTATTTGTAATTTTTTTTATTTGAATTATAATTGCTTAAATTTTTACTATTTAGTTTGTTTATAAAAACACGGTAAAAAATGCAGTAGCAAAGCATTTTTAAATGCGTAAAAGCGCGGAACTGAAGTTTCTTTGCCACATTTTCGCCGCATTTTTTACTGTTTATAAAACATAGCTGAACAGTAACCTTGAATTTTAGTTTTATAAAATTTAGTTTAGGTTAGTTTTGTTAAAACAATGAATATAATTTTTTTTTCATCTGAAGTTTTTCCGTTTTCAAAAACCGGCGGGTTAGCGGACGTATCCGCCGGACTGCCGAAAGCTTTAAAAAAATTAGGGAACGATATAAGGATTTTCACGCCGTATTATAAAAGCTGCGAAAAATTTAATCCCGTTCTAATACAAGACTCGAAAATCGCAATAAAAATCGGCGGAACCGACGTTGAAGCCGAAATATATCAAACAACGCTTCCTGACAGCGACGTTCCGGTTTATATGATTGACAATAAAAACTATTTTTTTAGAGAGTCTTTATACAGTTGGAATAATGTTGATTACGAGGATAATTTTTCAAGGTTTGTTTTATTTCAGAGAGCGTCGATTGAATACCTGAAAAAAATAAATTTTATTCCTGATATTGTTCATTCAAACGACTGGCCCTCGGCTTTAGTATCGGCTTATTTCAAAACAATATACTCTGGTTTTTTCCCGCGGGTCAAAACCGTTTTTACCATACACAACATAGGTTTTCAGGGATTTTACTGGGTCTGGGATATGAAATTAACCGGACTTCCGTTTGAATTATTCAATTGGAGACAACTCGAATATTATGGAAAAATAAATCTGATGAAAGGCGGAATAGTATTTTCAGACGCTGTAACCACGGTTAGCCCGACTTACAGCCGCGAAATATTATCCGCGCAATACGCTTACGGTCTTCAGTCGGTTCTTGAAGAATATAAAAATAAAATCTCCGGAATAATTAACGGCGTAGATTACGGCGAATGGTCTCCGGAAACAGATAAATACATTCCGTATAAATACGGAATTGACACTCTGGAAAATAAATATGAAAACAAAAAGATGTTGTTGAAACAATGCGGTTTTTCAGATAATGGAGCGCCTTTATTTGGAATGATTAGCCGACTGGTAGAGCAAAAAGGAATCAGGTTCATTATAGAAAACATAAAGCAACTGATGGAAAAAAAAATGAAAATCGTTATTCTTGGAACCGGAGATAAGTTTATTGAATCGCGGCTTGAATCAATTGGAAAAGAGCATCCGGATAAATTTAAGGTTTTTATAAATTTTAACACTGAATTATCGCATTTAATCGAAGCCGGCTCGGATATTTATCTTATGCCTTCGCTTTTTGAACCCTGCGGATTAAATCAATTATATAGTATGAAATACGGAACGATTCCATTAGCCCGCAGAACCGGAGGACTGGCGGACACGATAATCGACGCAACGCCTCAAAATATAAAAATTGGAGAAGCCACCGGATTTTTATTTAATAATATTGACAATCTGGAATTTTTAAATAAAATTAATAAAGCTATAGAATTATTTAACGATAAAAGTTTATGGAACCGGATTATTAAAAATGCAATGTCAAAAAAATGGTCTTGGGATTTCAGCGCGGGAAAATATCTCGAATTATATGATTCATTGATTAAACCATAAACGTTTAACGGGTAAAAAATAATAGCGCCGACATATCCGCGGCATTATTACGGATTGAATTTATTAATCAATTTTAGAAAGGATTTTAATGTATAAACATTCTAAAATCCTGTTATACTTTAACGATGAAGCGTTAAAAACATATATAGCCGGACTATTAACCAAACAAGAATATATTGTTCATTCCATAGATAAATCAAAAATGTCTTTTTTTGATTTTTTCAATTCGAATCAAATAGACGTTGCTTTATTTGATAAGGAAAACTACGCTTCTCTAATCGAATTAAAAAATCACGAAAGACACAGAAAAATACCAACGATACTCATACTCGATTCAGCCGAAGAATTGAAGCTCGATATGAGCGCTAAAACCGACGAATTTATTCTAAAACCAATAAGCGAGCTTGAATTATACATAAGAATAAGAACGCTTATCAGATTAAAAAAATATCTTGAACTAATCGAACTCGACGCGCGGAACTGGCAAAAAAAAACCGAATTGAAAGACGAAGAGTTAAATAAACTTAAAGAATACAACCGGCATATAGTCGAAGCGTTTCCGATGTCGATGATAATAATTGACAAACAGCACAAAATAAAGTTTGTAAATCAAAGATTCGCGGAACTGCGCAGGGCCGATTTAAAGGGATTGTTAAACAAATATCTAAACGAATTGTTTGGCGCCGAAGTTTATAATTCGATAATAAAAATTGAGATTAATAAAAGCATTTATGATTTGCAGTCGCGTTCGATAAACGACGTTCAAAATCTATTTTACGATTTGGGAGAAAGAATTTTCGATATTTCGATAACTCCGCTTAGGGAATACGGAGATAATCTGCAGCTTCTTATTATTTTAAACGATATTACGGAAAAAAAGAAAAACGAGTGGAGGAATCATCTTGTTCAGGAATTGCTTTCTTATATTCAAGATATTTCCGAGGTTGAAAAAACCCTGTTTATTATTTTGACCTGCGTCACAGCCGGAGCGGCGCTGGGATTCAGCCGCGCGTTTTTATTGTTGTTCGATCCTGAAACGGGAAAACTCGAAGGAAAACTCGGAGTAGGTCCGTGCAGCCAGCAAGACGCCAATAAAATCTGGAGCGAACTTTCAATGAATCCGAAAAGTTTGTCGGATTACATAAAAGACTACGATAAAAATATCGAGGCGATAAAAAACAAGCATTATGATTTTTTAAAACAATTTTCTTTTCATCAAACTGAAATAGACGAAAATATGAAAAGATGTTTTCGCGAAAAAAAAGCGATAAAAGTTGAAAATTATAATATGGACAATTCATTTTTCGGAAAAATGGCGAGACTTCTAAACATAAACGAATATGTTGTCGCTCCGCTTATAAACAGCAACAAACCAATCGGCATCATTGTTGCCGACAATAAATACAGCTATAGAAGAATCGATACCGACAACATAGTTTTATTAAGTTTATACGCGACTCATGCGGCGCAGAGTCTTGAACTTGGAAACAGTTACGATAGTTTAAAAACCAAGATTAATGAATTGAAAACCACTCGCGAAAAATTATTCGCTTCGGAAAAAATGGCGACGGTCGGAAAACTTGCGGCGAATATAGCTCACGAAATCAGGAATCCGTTATCGACTATAGGCGGATTCGCTCATAGAATCAACAAATGTTTAAAAACGGGAAATATTTTAGATATTCAGAAATCAACGGATATTATATGCGACGAAGTGACGCGGCTCGAGGAAATATTAAGCAGCATAATGGATTTTACGCGCAGCGGAATAACAAACAAAACTCCGTCCAAAATAAAAGAAATAATTGATAAATCTTTGTTTATTTTGACCAATATGTTTGAAAATGAAAATATAAGAATCGAATATATCGATGACTCGAACAATATCGAAATAAATTGCGATAACCAAAAAATAAAACAGGTTTTTATTAATATTTTTAAAAACAGCGTTGAATCAATTTCAGAAATGAAACGAATCGACGGCTGCATTAAAATTCATATTTTCAATCAAGACGATTGTTGCGTTATTGAAATAACGGACAACGGTTCGGGTATGGACGAAGATTCTATGCTTCATTTATTTTCTCCGTTTTTCACTACTAAAGAAAATGGAACCGGTCTTGGAATGACTATTGTAAAAAGCATTATCGAAGCGCATAACGGGGAAATTAATTATGAATCTAAAAAAAACGAAGGAGCAAAAGCAATTGTAAAATTGCCTTTAAAATAATAAAATTTAAAAGAAAGGAGGCGCTTTCGTTATGGAAAAAAAAATAAGAATATTATTAGCTGAAGATAACGATAATCAGCGTCTGTTATATACTCAGGAACTTGAAGACGAAGGTTATGAAATAAT